>JADGPB010000048.1 GCA_017882655.1 Propionibacteriales bacterium | reverse complement strand
CGTGGCTGCCGGCACGGTGTTCCGGTACGCCTCGTCCAAGGCCGAGCTGCTGCTCATGGTCTACAACCGCGAGCTGCGCGACGCGATCGACGTCGGCGTACGGGCCGCCGTCGCGCACGCCGACCCGGTCGAATCGGTCAACGCGCTCGTCCAGGCCGTCCTGGCGAGCTCGGCGCGCAACCCGGCCAACGTCGTCGCCTACCAGCGCGAGCTGCTGTTCGGTTCGGCCACCGACGAGCACCGGACCGCGGGCCTCGCGCTCGTCGGTGAGCTCGAGGACGCGATCGCGTCCCGCCTCGCCACGGCGGCCCGGTCAGCCGGGGCCGATGACGCGCTGGTCCTACGCGAGGAACAGCGGGCCGCCCGCACCGTCTTCGCGGCGCTGTCGCTCCTGCTTGCCGGGCCGTCCACGGGCGCGCATCCCGAAGCAGACCCCACCGAAGAGCTGCGAGGGCAGGTCGCGCAGATCGTGCGCGGCTTCCTCGCCACGTTGCCATCCACCATCGAGAGACACTGAGGAGCCTGACCATGTACTACAGCAGCGGCAGTTACGAGGCGTTCGCGCGTCCGCGCAAGCCTGAGGGGGTCGAGAACAAGACCGCGTGGTTGGTCGGCGCGGGCCTGGCGTCGATGGCCTCGGCGGCCTTCATGATCCGCGACGGGCAGATGGACGGGTCGAAGATCACCATCCTGGAACGGCTGAAGCTGCCCGGCGGGGCCCTGGACGGTATCGAGGAGCCGAAGAAGGGCTTCGTCGTCCGCGGCGGCCGTGAGGTGGACGACCACTACGAGTGCCTGTGGGACCTGTACCGCTCGATCCCCTCGATCGAGGTCGAGGGCGCCTCTGTGCTCGACGAGTTCTACTGGCTGAACAAGGACGACCCGAACTACTCGCTGCAACGGGCCACCGTCGAGCAGGGCAAGGACGCCGGCACCGGCACGCTCTTCACTCTCTCGGAGCAGGCGCAGAAGGAGCTCACCGAGCTCTTCCTCGCCACCCGTGAGTCGATGGAGGGCAAGCGGATCAACGAGGTCCTCGGCAAGGAGTTCTTCGCCAGCAACTTCTGGATGTACTGGCGCACCATGTTCGCCTTCGAGGAGTGGCACTCGGCGCTGGAGATGAAGCTGTACGTGCACCGCTTCGTCCACCACATCGGCGGCATGCCGGACTTCACCGGGGTGCGGTTCTTCAAGTACAACCAGTACGAGTCGATGGTGCTGCCGCTGTACCGATGGCTGCTGGACCAGGGAGTGACGTTCCGGTTCGACACCGAGGTCACCGACATCGACTTCGCGATCACCGCCGACCGCAAGCAGGCCACCGCGATCCACTGGATCAGCGAGGGTGTCGTCGGTGGCGTCGAGCTCGGCGAGGACGACCTGGTGCTCGCCACCATCGGCTCGCTCACCGAGAACTCCGACAACGGCGACCAGCACACCGCGGCGAAGCTCGACGAGGGACCGGCCCCGGCCTGGGACCTCTGGCGGCGGTTGGCAGCCAAGGACCCGTCGTTCGGGCACCCGGACGTGTTCGGCGCGCACATTCAGGAGAGCAAGTGGGAGTCGGCCACCGTCACCACGCTCGACACGCGCATCCCCGCCTACATCAAGAAGATCGCCAAGCGTGAGCCGTTCGGCGGCCGGACCGTCACCGGAGGCATCGTCACGGCCCAGGACTCCGCCTGGCTGCTCAGCTGGACCGTCAACCGCCAGCCGCACTTCAAGAAGCAGCCCAAGGACCAGGTCGTGGTCTGGGTGTACTCGCTGTTGGTCGACGTCCCCGGCGACTACGTGAAGAAGTCGATGCAGGAGTGCACCGGCGAGGAGATCACCCAGGAGTGGCTCTACCACATGGGTGTCCCCGTGGCCGACATCCCCGAGCTCGCGGCGAACAGTGCCACCTGCGTGCCGGTGATGATGCCCTACGTCACGGCGTTCTTCATGCCCCGGCGGGCGGGTGACCGGCCCGACGTGGTCCCGGCCGGCGCCGTCAACTTCGCGTTCCTCGGCCAGTTCGCCGAGACCGCCTCCCGGGACACGATCTTCACCATCGAGTACTCGGTGCGCACCGGGATGGAGGCGACCTACCAGCTGCTCGGCATCGACAGAGGCGTGCCGGAGGTCTTCAACTCCACCTACGACGTGCGCACGCTGCTCGCCGCCGCCAGCCTGCTGCGTGACGGCAAGGAGATCGAGGTGCCCGGCCCGGCACTGGTCCGCGATCAGCTGATGAAGCGCATCAAGGACACCGAGATCGGCGAGCTGCTCAAGGAGTACGGCCTGATGACCTGACAGAGCCGGAGAACCATGCGCGGGGCCCGGGAGACGACGTCCCGGGCCCCGTCGCTGCATTCGCGGCCAGGATCCGGGTCGGCAGGTGCCCGGCGGCACAGGCTGCACCCGGTCCAGGACCGCCGCGCGCGATACCTCTACGGGAAGTGACAGTAGGGGCGACGATCCCAACTAAGGGCACCCTTAGTTGATCTCTGGCGAGATTACGCAAGAATGGTGTTGTGAAAACCGAACTGTCCGTCGACCTCGTGGCGCAGAGCCACGAGACTGAGGCGGGCACGCGCAGTCGGGTGTTGGGCGTCATCATGGCGCGAGGGGCCGCGACTGCGGCCGAGATCGCGGACGAGTTCACCCTCACCCAGGCGGCTGTGCGACGCCACCTGACCGCCCTGACCGAGAGCGGCCTGATCACGACGCGAGAGCGCAGGACGTACGGCACTCGCGGCCGTGGCCGACCCGCCAAGGTCTTCGTCCCGACCGACCACGGCCGGGACGCCTTCGACCATTCCTACGACAAGCTGGCGATCGACCTGCTCGACTACCTTGCCGCGCAGGAAGGCCCCGAGGCGGTCGAGAAGTTCGCCCGTCACCGCTTCGCCGAGTTCGCATCGCAGCACGCCGACGAGATCGCCGAGGACGCATCGCCCGTCGACGCGCTGGCCCGCGTGCTCACGGCCGAGGGGTACATGGCGACGGTGCAGCCGGTCTCCAGCGGCCAGCAGCTGTGCCAGCACCATTGCCCCGTGGCGGCGGTCGCCGCCATGTTCCCGGTGCTCTGTATCGCAGAGACGGAAGTTTTCTCGAGCTTGCTCGGTTCGCACGTACAGCGGCTCGCCACGATCGCCCACGGCGACGGTGTCTGCACGACCCACATTCCCCGACCGGTGACCAAGGAGGTCTCACGATGACTCAGACCAAGGAATCGCCACAGCTGGCGCCCGGCCTCGGCAGCACTCAGGACGAACATCTCGACGCACTGGGCCAGTACCGCTTCGGCTGGCACGACTCCGACAAGGCCGGTGACAATGCGCAGCGTGGCCTCAACGAGGACGTCGTGCGCGACATCTCCGGCAAGAAGAACGAGCCCTCGTGGATGCTCGACATCCGCCTCAAGGGCCTCAAGCTCTTCGGGCGCAAGCCCATGCCATCGTGGGGCGCTGACCTCAGCGGCATCGACTTCGACAACATCAAGTACTTCGTGCGCTCGACCGAGCGCCAGGCGCAGTCCTGGGAGGACCTGCCTGACGACATCAAGAACACGTACGACCGGCTCGGCATCCCGGACGCGGAGCGGAACCGCCTCGTTGCCGGTGTGGCCGCCCAGTACGAGTCCGAGGTCGTCTACCACAAGATCAACGAGGAGCTGGAGCGCCAAGGCGTCATCTTCCTCGACACCGACACCGCGCTGCGGGAGCACCCCGAGATCTTCCGGGAGTACTTCGGCTCCGTGATCCCGGTCGGCGACAACAAGTTCGCCTCGCTCAACACGTCCGTGTGGTCGGGCGGCTCGTTCATCTACGTGCCGAAGGGCGTCCACGTCTCGATCCCGCTGCAGGCGTACTTCCGGATCAACACCGAGAACATGGGCCAGTTCGAGCGGACGCTGATCATCGTCGACGAGGGTGCGTCCGTGCACTACGTCGAGGGTTGTACGGCGCCGATCTACAAGTCCGACTCGCTGCACTCGGCGGTCGTCGAGATCATCGTCAAGAAGAACGCCCGCTGCCGGTACACGACGATCCAGAACTGGTCGAACAACGTGTACAACCTCGTGACGAAGCGCGCCACGTGCGAAGAGGGCGCCTCGATGGAGTGGGTCGACGGCAACATCGGCTCCAAGGTGACGATGAAGTACCCGGCGGTGTGGCTGCTCGGAGAGCATGCTCGCGGCGAGACACTCTCGATCGCTTTCGCCGGTGAGGGTCAGCACCAGGACACGGGTTCCAAGATGGTCCACGCCGCCCCGTACACGTCGAGCTCGATCATCTCCAAGTCGGTGTCTCGTGGCGGTGGCCGCACCTCGTACCGCGGCCTGATCCAGGTCGACCCGAACGCCCACCACTCGGCCAGCACCGTGAAGTGCGACGCGCTGCTGGTCGACACGATCAGCCGCTCGGACACGTACCCCTACGTCGACGTCCGCACCGACGACGTCTCGATGGCCCACGAGGCCACGGTCTCCAAGGTCTCCGACGAACAGCTCTTCTACCTCATGAGCAGGGGGATGGGCGAGGACGAGGCGATGGCGATGATCGTGCGCGGCTTCGTCGAGCCGATCGCGCGCGAGCTGCCGATGGAGTACGCCCTCGAGCTGAACCGACTCATTGAGCTGCAGATGGAAGGAGCGGTCGGCTGATGACGGCCACGATTGTGAAGGCGGACGGGTCTGCCCGGAACCTGCAGGAAGCAGTGGAGGCGGTCGAGTCGCACCTGCATCCGAAGCCGTCCTGGGACGTCGCCGACCACCCTGTGCCCACGGGCCGGGAGGAGATCTGGCGGTTCACTCCCGTCAGCCGGATCAAGGGGCTGCTTGACGCCACGCCGAGCGACGCTCACCTGGCGTGGGAGGAGAGCTTTCCCGCTGGCGTGACCAGCCGGGCGCTGTCCGAGCAGGAGGCTCGTGAGGTCTCAGCCGAGGCACCGGTCGACAGGGTGTCGGTCCTGGCCGCGGCACTGTCCGGGGGCGCGCAGCTCATCGACGTGCCCGCCGAGGCCGAGCTCGACGCTCCGGTGAGCATCGTCCTGCGAGGCACCGGGCAGCTGGTGTGGGGACACATCATCGTCCGGATCGGGCACCATGCCCGGGCAACGGTCGTCATCCGCCACGAAGGAAGCGCCACGTACGGGGCCAAGCTCGACGTACTCGTCGGCGAAGGCGCCGTGGTGAACTTCGTGACGATCCAGGACTGGGCCGACGACACCGTCCACGGTGGCCAGACCTCCGTACTGGTCGGGCGCGACGCCCAGCTCCGTACGGTCACCGTCAGTCTGGGCGGATCCCTCGTTCGGCTCACCGAGACCTCGCGGTTCGCCGGTCCCGGTGGTTCGCTCGAACAGTTCGGGCTGTACTTCGTGGACGCCGGCCAGCACATCGAGCACCGCCTGTTCGTCGACCACGACGCGCCGCAGACCCACAGCAAGGTCGACTACCGCGGCGCGCTCCAGGGCGCCGGCGCCCACTCCGTGTGGGTGGGAGACGTGCTGATCCGCAAGGTCGCCGAGCGGATCTCCACGTACGAGGCGAACAAGAACCTCGTCCTCACCGAGGGCTGCCGGGCCGACTCCGTACCGAACCTCGAGATCCAGACCGGACAGATCGAGGGCGCCGGCCATTCGTCGACCACGGGTCGCTTCGACGACGAGCAGCTCTTCTATCTCCAGAGCCGGGGCATCACTCCGAAGGAGGCGCGCCGACTCGTCGTCCGCGGCTTCTTCTCGGCGATCATCGCCAAGATCGGCGTCCCGGAGCTTGAGCAGCGCCTCATGACGGCCATCGAGGCGGAGCTGACCAAGTCGGTGGCCGAATGACCTTCGCACGCGCGTGCGCCACGGCCGAGGTGGCGCTCGGTTCCGCTCGCGCCACCATGGTCGACGGCGTCCCTGTGGCCGTGGTGGCGACCGACGACGGGTGGTTCGCCATCCACGACGAGTGCAGCCACGCCGCCGTACCCCTCTCGGACGGCGATGTCGAGGACAGCCACATCGAGTGCTACATGCACGGCTCACGCTTCGACCTGCGCACCGGCATCCCCGACCAGCTCCCGGCCACCGTGCCGGTCAACATCTATCCCGTCAGCATTGATGGCGACGACGTGCTCGTCGACGTCGACAACCCGTACCACTTCGAGGAGAACTGAACGCAATGGCACTCAACCAGGGCCTGGTCATCAACGGCCTTCACGTCACCGTCGAGACTGAGGCGGGCACCAAGGAGATCCTCAAGGGCGTCGACCTCACGGTCCGCGAGGGCGAGATCCACGCGATCATGGGCCCGAACGGCTCGGGGAAGTCGACGTTGGCGTACTCCATCGCGGGTCACCCCAAGTACAAGATCACGTCGGGTTCGGTGACCCTCGACGGCGTCGAGCTCACCACGCTGAGCGTCGACGCGCGGGCTCGGGCCGGCATGTTCCTCGCGATGCAGTACCCGGTCGAGGTGCCCGGCGTGTCCGTGGCGAACTTCCTTCGTACCGCGAAGACCGCGCTGAGCGGCGAGGCTCCGAAGGTCCGCACCTGGATCAAGGAGGTCAACGAGTCGCTCGCGCGGCTGGACCTTGACCACGAGTTCAGCGCCCGAAGCGTCAACGAGGGATTCTCCGGCGGAGAGAAGAAGCGGCACGAGATCGTGCAGCTGGAGCTGCTGAACCCGAAGTTCGCGGTTCTCGACGAGACGGACTCCGGCCTCGACATCGACGCACTGCGGATCGTCAGCGAGGGCGTCAACCGGTACGCGGCGCAAGGCGACCGCGGCGTGCTTCTGATCACGCACTACACGCGCATCCTGCGCTACATCAACCCCGACTTCGTCCACGTGTTCGTCGACGGCCACATCGTCGAGGAGGGCGGCCGTGAGCTGGCCGACGAGCTCGAGGCGAGCGGCTACGAGAAGTACACGAAGGTGGCGACGCAGGCGTGACCGAGGCGTACGACGTCGAGGCGGTGCGCCGAGACTTCCCGATCCTGGCGCGTCGCGTCGGCGCGTACCCGCTGACCTACCTCGACTCGGGGAACACGAGCCAGAAGCCGGCCCAGGTCGTCGACGCGATCGCGGACCACTACCTGGCGCACAACGCGAACGTCGCCCGTGCCATGCACGTGCTCGGCGCGGAGGCGACGGCGGCGTTCGAGGGGGCGCGTACGGCGGTCGCCGCGTTCATCGGGGCGTCGCGCTCCGAGGAGGTCGTCTTCACGAAGAACGCCTCGGAGGCCTTGAACCTCGCGGCCCACACGCTGTCCGCCCCGCTCGGACCCGGCGACGAGATCGTCGTCTCGGTCATGGAGCACCACTCGAACATCGTCCCGTGGCAGCTCGCCTGCCAGCGGACCGGCGCCACGTTGCGCTGGTTCGACGTCACCGAGGACGGCCGGCTCGACCTCGAGGCTGCCGACCGCGAGGGTCTGATCAACGAGCGCACGAAGGTCGTCTCGATCGCGTGGGTCAGCAACGTGCTGGGCACGATCAACCCCGTCTCCCAGGTGGCCGCGATGGCGCACGCTGTCGGCGCGGTGATGGTCGTGGACGCGTCCCAGGGCGTGCCGCAGCTCCCGACCTCGGTCGCCGACCTCGGCTGCGACCTGCTCGCGTTCACCGGCCACAAGATCTGCGGACCGACGGGGATCGGCGTGCTCTGGGGGCGCTACGACCTCCTCGACTCCCTGCCGCCGTTCCTCGGGGGTGGGGAGATGATCGAGGTCGTACGGATGACCGGGTCCACGTTCGCCCCACCGCCGTACCGGTTCGAGGCGGGCACCCCGCCCATCGCTCAGGCAGTGGGCCTGCACGCGGCCATCGAGTACGTGTCCGCGATCGGCATGGACAGGATCGCCGCGCACGAGCAGGAGCTGACCGCGTACGCGCTGGCGGAGATGCAGAAGGTGCGGGGTCTGCGGATCCTCGGGCCGACCGAGGCCGTCGACCGTGGGGGAGCGATCTCGTTCACGCTCGAGGGCGTCCACCCGCACGACGTGATGCAGATGCTCGACTCGCGGGGGATCGCGATCCGCGGCGGGCATCACTGCGCGCGGCCTCTCCACGACCGGCTCGGCGTGCAGTCCAGCTGCCGAGCGTCCTTGTACCTCTACACCACCTACGCCGAGATCGACCGGCTGGTCGAAGGGCTCGACTACACCGGTTCCTTCTTCTCAGGGCGACTGGCCACGACGGGGGGCGCGCGATGAGCGTCGAGCAGCTGTACCAGGAGATCATCCTCGACCACTACCGCGTGAAGCGGAACGCGGGCCTGCGGGATCCGTACGACATCGAGGTTCACCACGTGAACCCGTCGTGCGGCGACGAGCTGTCGCTGCGGGTGAGCGTGGCCGACGGGGCGATCAGCGACGTGTCGTACGACGCGATCGGCTGCTCGATCTCACAGGCGTCGACGTCGGTGATGTCCGAGCTCGTGATCGGCGGGACGCCGCAGCATGCGCTCGAGCTGTACGACGGCTTCCAGAAGATGATCCAGGGGCAGGGGAAGGTCTCGCTGAACGAGGAGACGTTCGGCGATGCGGTGGCGTTCGAGGGCGTCGCCCAGTTCCCGGCCAGAGTGAAGTGCGCGATGCTCGGATGGGCCGCGGTGCGCGATGCGCTGCTGCGGGTCCAGGCGAGCGCGAAGGAGGAGTTATGACCGAACCCACCGAGACGCCCACGAGGCCGTCCGACCTCGTCAAGGAGCCGTTGCCCGGCACGGGGGTTGGGTCCCGGACCACCGTCGAGGACGTCACCGAGGCCATGAAGGACGTGGTCGACCCCGAGCTCATGGTCAACGTCGTCGACCTGGGTCTCGTCTACGGGATCCAACTCGACGACGACATGAACGCCACGATCGACATGACCCTGACGTCGCCGACCTGCCCGCTCACAGACCGCATCGAGTACGACACCGAGCTGGCCCTCGAAGGTCTCGTGAAGTCCGTGACCATCAACTGGGTCTGGCTGCCGCCGTGGTCGCTGGAGGCCATCACAGAAGAGGGCATCGAGCAGCTGCGCTCCGTCGGCTACAACGTCTGACGTTCGACCCGAGCGAAGTCGTTCGCGGCTCTCCGCTTAGGCTGCCTGCGGCGCCCTGAGGGGTGCCACCGACAGCGGAACGTGCGAGAGGGGGCGTGGTGGGGTTCACCGTGCCCGCGACGCAGGTCGTCATCATGTTCGGCCTCATGGCCGTCGGCTGGGTCGCGTACCGCGCGAAGTGGCTCCGTACGGAGGCGCTGCATGGGCTGACGAACCTGCTGCTGTTCCTCGTCGCACCGGCCGTCACCATCCAAGCGTTCCAGCGGCCGTTCGACGCCGGTCGGCTGCGGACGATCGGGATCGTCTTCGTCATCGACCTCGTCGCGTTCGCGATCACCATCGCGGTGGCACGAGTCCTCATGAACCGTCGGCTGGTACCGGACGCGGCCATGCGCAAGGCCCTGCAGTTCGGCACGGTCTACTCGAACGCCGGCTTCATCGGGATCCCGCTGACGCAGGCGCTGCTCGGCAGCGATGGCGTCTTCTACGCCGTCACGTACATCGCCGCCTACACCGTGTACGTCTGGACCCACGGCATCTCGCTGTTCGGCCACGAGCACGTACGGCCGTCGATGAAGCTTCAGCGCGTGGTGCTCAACCCTGGCATCATCTCGATCCTGATCGCGCTGCCTCTGTACGTGCTGTCGATCCACATCCCGTCGCCTGCCTCGGATGTGGTCGGTTACCTCGCGGCCATGAACACGCCGCTCAGCATGATCGTGGTTGGCGTGAACCTCGCCGCGTTCAGCCTTCGCACGATCTTCAGCGACAAGTTCGTGTGGCTCGGCGTCTTCGCCCGGAACCTCCTCGTACCGGCCATCTTCATCCTGCTGCTCGGCCTGCTGCCCATCGATCCGGTCGCAAAGATGGCGATCCTTATCTCGGTGTCCACCCCGGTCGGCGCAATGCTCGTCATCTTCAGCGTCCGCCACGACCAGGACACCCAGTTCGCGACCCGCCTGCTCTGCCTCTCGACGCTGCTCTGCGTCATCACCCTGCCAGTGGCACTGGTCGTGGCCAGCAGAGTCTGGTGAGGCAGGAGACTGTCGGAGCGTCGGGGTAGGTTCTGCTTCCGTGACGGTGACTCTGGCGCAGCTGCGGCGGTACGCGGTGGGGCGCACCCTGTTCCGGCCGACCACGTTGCCGCGAGCCATCGAGCGGCTCGGGTTCGTACAGGCCGATCCGATCCGGCAGCCGGCCAGGGCTCAGGACCTCATCCTGCGGCACCGGGTGTCGGGCTATCGGGCCGGTGACCTCGAACGCCGCTACGCGAAGCTTCCGATCGAGGAGGACGCGTTCATCAACTACGGCTACCTGCCCCGCGCCACCGCGGCGCTCATGCACCCGCG
>JADGPB010000429.1 GCA_017882655.1 Propionibacteriales bacterium | reverse complement strand
CCGCCGCACCACGACATCTACTCGATCGAGGATCTCAAGCAGCTCATCCACGACCTCAAGTGCGCCAACCCGGCCGCACGGATCCACGTCAAGCTCGTGGCCGAGGTCGGCGTCGGCACGGTCGCGGCGGGCGTCGCGAAGGCGAAGGCCGACGTGGTGCTCATCTCGGGCCATGACGGTGGTACGGGCGCGGCGCCGCTCACCTCGCTCAAGCACGCGGGCGGTCCCTGGGAGCTCGGTCTGGCCGAGACACAGCAGACGTTGCTGCTCAACGGCCTGCGCGACCGCATCGTCGTACAGACGGACGGCCAGCTGAAGACCGGTCGTGACGTCATCGTCGCGGCGCTGCTCGGCGCGGAGGAGTTCGGTTTCGCGACCGCGCCGCTGATCGTCGAGGGCTGCGTCATGATGCGCGTCTGCCACCTCGACACCTGCCCCGTCGGCGTCGCAACCCAGAACCCGGCACTTCGCGAGAAGTTCAACGGCCAGGCTGACTTCGTCGTGAACTTCTTCGAGTTCATCGCCGAGGAGGTCCGCGAGTACCTGTCGCTGCTGGGCTTCCGGACGGTGGAGGAGGCCATCGGTCACGTCGAGAAGCTCGACACCCGACCCGCGGTCGACCACTGGAAGGCTTCCGGTCTGGACCTGTCACCGATCCTCGCCAAGGTCGAGAGCTCCTCGCCGCTGCACTCGACGACGACGCAGGACCACGGTCTCGGCGAGGCTCTCGACGTGAAGCTCATCGAGCTGGCGCGCCAGGCGATCGAGCAGGGCACTCCGGTCAGGGAGGCGACGACGATCCGCAACGTCGACCGTACCGTCGGGACGATACTGGGCCACGTCGTCACCAAGGCGACCAAGGGCGCCGGGCTTCCCGACGACACGATCGACATCACGCTCACAGGAACCGCCGGCCAGAGCTTTGGCGCCTTCCTGCCGAAGGGCATCACGCTGCGGCTCATCGGCGACGCCAACGACTACGTCGGCAAGGGTCTCTCGGGCGGTCGCCTCATCATGGCCCCGGCCCCGGAGGCCACGTTCGCCGCAGAGGAGCAGATCATCGCCGGCAACGTCATCGGGTACGGCGCCACGTCGGGGGAGATCCTCCTGCGCGGCATCGTCGGCGAGCGCTTCTGCGTCCGCAACTCCGGTGCGACGGCGGTCGTCGAGGGTGTGGGCGACCACGCCTGCGAGTACATGACGGGCGGCGAGGCGCTGATCCTCGGCCCGACCGGCCGCAACATCGCGGCAGGCATGTCGGGTGGCGTCGCGTGGGTGCTGGACCTGGAGCGGAAGCGCCTCAACTCCGAGCTCGCCGACCCGGTCGAGCTCGACGACGCGAACCTTGAGCGCGTCAGGGAGCTGCTGGCCCGGCACCTGTCGGAGACAGGCTCACCGGTCGCCGAGGGGTTGCTTCGTGCCTCGGACGACGAGCTGCGCAGCCGGTTCACGACGATCGTCCCGAGGGACTACGGCCGTGTCATGCGGGCGAAGGCCGAGGCAGAGGCAGCAGGGTACGGCGAGGTCGAGACCACCGAGAAGATGATGGAGGCCGCTCGTGGCTGATCCCCGTGGCTTCATGACCACTCCCCGGGCCGTCGCAGCGCGGCGCCCCGTCGAGGAGCGAGTGAACGACTGGGAGGAGGTGTACCCGGAGACCCCGGGGCGCGCCGTCCTGCCGATCATCCAGACCCAGGCGGGACGCTGCATGGACTGCGGCATCCCGTTCTGCCACAGCGGCTGTCCGCTCGGGAACCTCATCCCCGAGTGGAACGACCTCATCTGGCGCGACGACTGGCGCGGTGCGCTGGACCGTCTGCACGCGACGAACAACTTCCCCGAGTTCACGGGTCGCCTCTGCCCGGCGCCCTGTGAGACGGCCTGCGTGGTCGGCATCTCGCGCGACCCGGTGACGATCAAGAACGTCGAGGTCGCGATCATCGACAAGGCCTGGGACGACCGCCGCGTCGTACCGGAGCAGGCGTCGTGGCACACGCTGAAGACCGTCGCCGTCGTGGGCTCCGGCCCGGCGGGCCTGGCGGCCGCCCAGCAGCTCACGCGTGCAGGCCACACGGTCGTCGTGTACGAGCGGGCCGACGAGATCGGCGGACTGCTGCGTTACGGCATCCCCGAGTTCAAGATGGAGAAGGACGTCATCGACCGGCGCCTCAAGCAGATGCGCCTGGAGGGTACGGTCTTCAAGACCAGCGTCACCATCGGCACCGACATCACGTTCAGCGAGCTGCGCCAGAGGTTCGACGCGATCGTGCTCGCGATCGGGTCGACCGTCGCCCGCGACCTGACGGTCCCGGGGCGTGAGCTCAAGGGGATCCACCAGGCGATGGAGTACCTGCCGCAGGCGAACCGTGTCGCCCGCGGTCGTGAGGTCGCCGATCAGATCCTCGCCACTGGCAAGGACGTGGTGATCATCGGCGGCGGCGACACCGGGGCCGACTGCCTCGGCACCACGATCCGCCAGCACGCGAAGTCGGTGACCCAGCTCGAGATCATGCCGACGCCGTCGCAGCAGCGCCCGACGGGCCAGCCCTGGCCCACGTACCCGATGACCTACCGGGTCTCGTCGGCCCACGAAGAGGGTGGCGAGCGCGTGTACGCGGTCAACACCAGCGAGTTCGTCGGCGACGAGTCGGGCACCGTCAGGGGCCTGCGCGTGTCCGAGGTCGAGATGGTCGACGGCAGGTTCACGGCGGTCGAGGGCACCGAACGGGAGCTCCCCGCGCAGCTCGTACTGCTGGCGATGGGCTTCACCGGGCCGGAGCGTACGGCGATCGACGAGCTCGGCCTCGAGACCGACGCGCGGGGCAACATCGCCCGCAACGAGGCGTACGCGACGAACGTCCCGGGCGTCTTCGTCTGTGGCGACGCCGGCCGTGGTCAGTC
>JADGPB010000047.1 GCA_017882655.1 Propionibacteriales bacterium | reverse complement strand
ATCGGGACGCGACGTCGCGTCACCGGTGGCGGCGACTGTAACGGCAAGTACCCGGTACTCGCCGCCAAACCGCGAAATCCGCCCCGGAATTCTTCGGGCCGTAGCGACACCCCTGGGGGCATACTCGAGATGTCGCCACGGATAGGACCAGTGGGCTCAGCTCAGTGGCGAGGCGGCGACGGGGTTCCCGGGAAGCCGCCGATGGCGGACCCATGCAGGCGCGACGACGCCGCCCGTACGGACGAGACGCCACGACAGGTACGCGGCCACGAGCAGCCACACGACGACCGAAACCACACTCGCCTCGATCCCGAAACCGCCCCCGCTCACGAACTCGGGGCCCGTCGGGTGGGAGACGATGAACCCCATGCCGGTGTCGCTCGAGCCACTGACGACGATGCCCAGACCCAGGCCCTGCATGAGGTTCCACCCGGCGTGAACACCGACGACCACCCACAGTGACCTCGTCAGCGCGTACAGCACGGCGAACATCACGCCCGCCTCCAGCGCGATCGCCACGGCGCCGGTCAGCGTCGCGTTCTCGTTGCCCAGGTGGAGCCCGCCGAAGATCAAGGCGCTAGTCGCTACCGAGGCCCAGGTGCCGAGCAGTGACTCCACGTACCGGAAGAGGACCCCGCGGAGCACAATCTCCTCGACGACGCCTGCCACGAGACCGAGGCTGATCAGGCGGCTCAGCCACGCAGGGTTCGGGTCGAGACCCACGAACGTGATGCCGCCCAGCAGCCAGATGATGCCGGTGACGACCAGGCACACGATCGCGCCGAGGGCGAGCCCGGCAATGAGACCGCCCCAGCGCCGCGGCGCGTACTCGATCGCTGGCCGGCGGCGCTCGAGGACCATCACAACGAGGGCGTACGCGGCCACTGCCGGGATGAGTTCGAACACCACAGGCAGGTACCAGGTGACGCCGACGTGAAGGTGCGCCAGCAACCAGAGCCCGTTGACTGCGGCCCAGACCACGACCGCGGCGACGAGGAACGCCGGGGACCGGCCCCCCACGTGGCGCCACCACGGGACCCCTTGCCAGCCCATCGGCGAGTCGGCGGCCAGCCCGTCGGAGGGCCTCAGCGGAGGAGCCACCAGGGGAGCACGCCAGGCCGAGGCCTGGGAGTTGAGAAGGTGTACGAGATCGAGGCGGCGCTTGGCTTCACCGGCGGGGCCGGTCATGGGCAACTCCTTTGGTCCCGGAGGCGCTCAGTCGAAGATGATGGTGCGGCTGCCGTCGAGCAGCACCCTGTGCTGAGCGAACAACTTCACTGCGCTCACAAGGGTTCGCGACTCGATGTCCTGGCCGAACTCGACGAGCTCCGGCACGGAGCGCGAGTGGCTCACCCTCGTGACGTTCTGCTCGATGATCGGGCCCTCGTCGAGCTCGGTCGTGACGAAGTGCGCTGTCGCTCCGATCAGCTTCACGCCACGGGCATGGGCCTGCCGGTACGGGTTCGCACCCTTGAAGCCGGGCAGGAACGAGTGGTGGATGTTGATGGCGCGACCGGCGAGGAACTCGCAGAGCTCCGGCGACAGGATCTGCATGTACCGGGCGAGGACGACCAGCTCGATGTCGTACTGCTCGACCGCTTCGCGGACCCGCTGCTCGAAGAGGTGCTTGGTCTCGGCGGTGACGGGGTGGTGCTCGAACGGGATGCCGTAGAAGTCGGCGAGCGGGGTGAGCTCGTCGTGGTTGCCGAGGATCAGCTGGATGTCGACGGGCAGGTTGCCGCTGCGGTGCGCGAACAGCAGGGCGTTGAGGACGTGGCCGGCCTTCGAGACGAGCACGAGCGTACGCATGGCCCGCCCGACCTCGTCGACCTCGACCTGGGCATCGAGCAGGTCCCGTACGGACTCGAGCTCGCTTTCGAGGTCGGCTCGTACAGCCAGGGCCACCTGGATGCGCATGAAGAACGTCTCGGTGTCGGAGGAGTAGAACTGCATCGACTCCGTGATGTTGCCGCCGGCGGCGACGATGGCTCCGCTCACGGCATGCACGATGCCTGGGCGATCGGCGCAGCGCAGCGTGATCACCAAATGCGGCTCGGTCGTCACCGGGGTAGGGTATCGCCGCGCCGAGGGAGTTGGCGCGCGATGACGAAGTGGTGAGAGGGGATCGCATGGTCACCGACCTCGACTCCGCTCTGGACGCGCTCCTCCACTTCTCGGGCCGACGCAGCCGGGGCCACAGCTCCGTGGACACGCTGCGAGCGCTGCTGGACCACCTCGGGAACCCTGAGCGGCGCTATCGGATCGTGCATGTGGCGGGCACGTCCGGAAAGACATCGACGGCCTACCTCATCCGCGGCCTTCTGGAAGCGGCCGGCCACCGTACGGGCCTGACGGTGTCGCCGCACATCGTCGGAGTCAACGAGCGCGTCCAGGTGGGCGGGCTGCCGGTGGAGGAGGACCGCTTCGTCGCGTACGTCAACGACTTCCTGCCACGGGCCGAGTCGCTGGAGAGGGAGCTGACCTACTTCGAGCTCGGCGTCGGACTCGCGCTGTGGGTGTTCGCGCAGGAGAACGTCGAGTACGCGATCGTCGAGGTGGGCATCGGCGGCTTGCGCGACGCCACGAATGCGCTCCAGGACCCGGACAAGCTCTGCGTCGTCGCCCCGGTGGGGCTCGACCACACCGATATCCTCGGTGACTCGGTGGACACCATCGCCGTCCAGAAGGCCGGCATCATCGGGCCCCGCAACACGGTCGTCGTGATCGACCAGGACGAGGTCGTCCTCGAGGTCGTACGGGAGCACGCGCGCGAGGTCGGCGGCTCGGTCGTCGTCGCCACACACCCCGAAGGCGCGCGCTACCAGGAACGCAACCTCGCGTTGGCGAAGGCGGCCGTCGGCGTGCTGGGGAGCCGGTACGGGTTCGACGTGCCCGAGATCGATGGTGCCGCGCACACGCCGCCCGGCCGGTACGAGTGGTTCCGGCACGACGACCGCGTGCTGATCCTGGACGGGGCCCACAACCCGCAGAAGATGGCCGGACTGGTCGAGACGCTGGAGGCCGACGGGTTGACCCACGTGGCCGTGCTGGCGACGCTGCTGCAGTCTCCCGAATCCAAGCTCGCCGCGACGTTGTCCGTGCTGGCGCCCCTGGTGAGCCACCTGATCGTCCCCGAGTACGAGCTCGGTGCGGGTGACAAGGTGAAACGCTCCTTCCCGGCCGACGTTGTGGTCGATCAGGCACGGCTGCTGGGGCTTGAGGCCGAGGCCGTACGGACGCCGGCTGAGGGCCTCGAGCTGCTCCTGGCCCGCCCTGAGCGGCACCTCGTGGTGACCGGTTCGCTGTACCTGGTGTCGCTGGCCCGGCCGCTCGTGGTCGAGCGCTGGGGGAGCTCACTCGGCGGCCTGTGCTGAAATGGGCGGCATGTCTGACCCCATCGAGACGATCCGCCAGCTGCTCGCCGAGCGCGTCCCCGCTGGCCGGCCCGCGTTCGTCGGCATCGACGGGCTGAGCTGCGCGGGCAAGACGACGTTCGCCACGCGGCTGGCGGAGGCGCTGGGCGGCGACGTCGTCCATGGCGACGACATGTCGCGCCCGGGACGTCCGTTGTGGGAGCACGAGAGGTTCGTCTCCGAGGTCTACAGACCGATGCTCACCGACGGCTCCGCCACGTACCAGCGCTGGCACTGGACGAGCCAGGAGCCCGGCGAGGACCTCTCCGTGACGCGAGCTCAGGTGATCGTCGAGGGCATCCACGTGACCGATGAGGCCGTCGCCGTGCCGTGGGACGTACGGGTGTGGGTGACGGTGGACGAGAACGTACGGATCGAGCGAGCGCAGGAACGCGAAGGCGGCGCCCGGTGGGAGTGCTGGTCGACGAACTGGATGCCGCAGGAGGCTGCGTACGTGGCCGCGCAGCACCCCGAGACCCGTGCCGATGTGATCGTGGACGGGGCCTCGTGAAGGTCGACCTCAACGCCGACCTCGGGGAGTCGTACTCAGCTGGCCCAATGCGACCCGTGAGCGCGTGCGATTCCGTGCGGTCGGGAAGTAGAGGACGATAGCTTCGAGAACGCACCGCGACGGTCTTCGCCGATCGATGTGCGGGCGTCGGAGTTTTGAGATACCTTGACGTCAAGATTGTTTGGGCCGCGAGTGTGCGAGGGAGTTCCGATGGGCAAGATCAAGGTGCAGGGCACGGTCGTCGAGCTTGACGGCGACGAGATGACGCGGATCATCTGGCACTTCATCAAGGAGCGCCTGATACTGAAGTACCTCGACATCAACCTTGAGTACTACGACCTGGGCATCGAGAACCGCGACGCCACGAACGACCAGGTGACGGTCGACTCGGCCCACGCGATCGCCAAGCATGGCGTCGGCGTGAAGTGCGCGACGATCACGCCCGACGAGGCACGCGTCGAGGAGTTCGGCCTGCACCAGATGTGGAAGTCGCCCAACGGCACCGTCCGCAACATCCTCGGAGGCGTGATCTTCCGCGAGCCGATCATCATCTCCAACGTCCCGCGACTGGTGCCCGGCTGGACGAAGCCCATCGTCATCGGCCGTCACGCCCATGCAGACCAGTACAACGCGCAGAACTTCAAGGTGCCCGGCGCCGGCGTCGTGACGATCACGTTCACCCCCGAGGACGGCTCGGCCCCCATGGAGTTCGAGGTCGCGAAGTTCGGCCCCGACGGCGGCGTCGCGATGGGCATGTACAACTTCAACAAGTCCATCGAGGACTTCGCGCGGGCATCGCTCAACTACGGGCTGCTGCGCAACTACCCGGTCTACCTGTCGACGAAGAACACGATCCTCAAGGCGTACGACGGCGCGTTCAAGGACATCTTCCAGGCTGTGTACGAGGCGGACTTCAAGGCCGAGTTCGAGGCCCGCGGCCTCACGTACGAGCACCGCCTGATCGACGACATGGTCGCCTCGGCCATGAAGTGGGAGGGCGGTTACGTCTGGGCGTGCAAGAACTACGACGGTGACGTGCAGTCCGACACGGTCGCGCAGGGCTTCGGCTCGCTCGGCCTCATGACCAGCATCCTGATGTCGCCCGACGGCAAGACCGTCGAGGCCGAGGCCGCGCACGGCACCGTGACGCGTCACTACCGCATGCACCAGCAGGGCAAGCCGACGTCGACGAACCCGATCGCGTCGATCTACGCCTGGACCGGCGGCCTCAAGCACCGCGGCTTGCTCGACAGCACGCCGGACGTCACCGCGTTCGCCGAGACGCTCGAGCGGGTCTGCGTCGAGACCGTCGAGTCGGGGAAGATGACCAAGGACCTCGCGCTCCTGGTCGGCCCCGACCAGGCCTGGCTCACCACCGAGGAGTTCCTGGCCGCGATCGACGACAACCTCAAGGCCGCGCTGTCCTGAGCTGCACGTGACTCGGCCCCGTCTCCCCTCGGGAAGCGGGGCAGATCACCAGGTCGAGGCGCGCCCCAGCTGGATGACCTTCCAGCCTGCCCGTTGCCACGTAGGTCGGTGGAGCTTGAGACGGCCGTCGATCAGGACCTTGGACCGTACGACGCCGTCGAGCGCCATCGGGTCGAGCTGGCGGAACTCGGGCCACTCGGTGAGGTGCAGCACGATGTCGGCGTCGGCGAGCGCATCGATCACGCTCGAGTGCTGGGTGACCCCTGGGAGGGCGACGTGCGCCTGCGGGTCGTACACGCGGACCTCCGCCCCGGCCTTCGCGAGCGCCGCCGCCACGGTGAGTGACGGCGAGTTCCGCGTGTCATCCGTACCGGGCTTGAACGTCGCACCGAGCACCGCGACCCGTTTGCCCGTCGCGTCCCCGCCGAGCGCGGAGATCGTGAGTCGCGTCATCTCGTCTCGCTGTGTGGCGTTGATGTGCTCGACGGCGTTGATGAGCTCGGCGAGCTGAGGTACGCCCAGCTCGCCTGCCCGGTGGGCGAGCGCGGCGATGTCCTTGGGCAGGCAGCCTCCGCCGAACCCCAGGCCGGCGTTGAGGAACTCCCGGCCGATTCGGGAGTCGTACCCCAGCGCGTCCGCGAGCAGTACGACGTCGCCGCCGGCCACCTCGCACATCTGCGCCATGGCGTTGATGAACGAGATCTTCATGGCGAGGTACGCGTTCGCGGCGGTCTTGATGAGCTCCGCGGTCGCGATGTCGCACTCGATGATCGGCACGTTCTCCGAGATGGGCAGCGCATACACGTACCGCATCGTGCGTAGCGCCTCAGGCGAGTGCGTACCCAGCACGATCCGGTCGGGACGCAGCGTGTCGGTGACGGCGTAGCCCTCGCGGAGGAACTCGGGGTTCCACATCACCTGGACGCCGTCGCCGACGGGCGCCAGCTCACGCAGCCGGGCCTCGAGCTTCATGGCCGTACCGACGGGAACCGTCGACTTGCCGGCGATCACCGTCGGCCTTGTCAGCAGCGGGCCGAGTGTCTCGGCAACGGAGAACACCTGCGCCAGGTCGGCCGAACCGTCCGGCTGGGCCGGGGTTCCGACTGCGAGGAAGTGGACGTCGGCCCAGTCGGCGATCTCGCGGTAGTCGGTGGTGAACCGCAGTCGCCCCGTGGCTGTGTGCCGCGCGAGCATGGGCTCGAGGTCGCGTTCGAAGATCGTCGAGCGCCCTGAGTTCAGCACCTCGACGCGGTGTGGGTCGATGTCGACGCCGACGACCCGATGCCCGAACTCGGCCATGCCCGCCGCGTGGGCCGCGCCCAGGTAGTTGGTCCCGATCACGGAGATGTTCAAAGGCACGTCGTACAGACTGGCACAGCCGCGTGCCCGGCACATGGCGGGCCGGGCTCGGCCTCGACGGACTGTGGTCGGACCTTGTCCGGGAGCTCTCCGCCACCGTTGTCCAGCCTTAGGCGGGGGCTCCGAGAGTATTTCCAGGTACCGCTGCACCACGGACGTGTCGTAGTCCCCGAAACCTGCCTTCGTGAGATCGGTGAAGATCTTCCTGAGCGGCTCGACGGTCACGAGCGCGAGTCCGGATCGCTCTGCTTCCTCCGCGACCGCGCGAAGGTCCTTGATCATGAACTTGGCTGGTCCGGACGGACTGTGGTCGTGGGTGGCGAATCGGTGAGCCTTGACCTCCATGACCCGGCTCGATGCGTATCCGCCGAGCCGCAACGCCCGGGGCCCGGCTGGACCTGCCCGGTGGACACGTACGCCAGGCCTTTCCGGGCCTGTGGTGTCGAACCGGTTCGCGATCACCCTTGACTCAGCCTCCGTTCTCTGGTTACAGTGCATCGAATCGGTTCGAAGGAGACGGTAGGTCATGGCGACCATTGGCGATGTGGCCAGGAAAGCGGGAGTCTCCCGCAGCACTGTGTCCTATGCGCTCAGCGGTAAGCGCTCGATCTCCGCCGAGACGCGGGAACGCATCCATGAAGCCATCATCGAGCTCGGTTTCACACCCAATGCCGGTGCGCGAGCGCTCGCGACCTCGCAGACTATGGTCATCGGCCTGTTCGTGAACTTCTTCGCCGATGAGTTCTCACCCGCCATGCTTCAGTACGTGCTCCCGATCTCGGATGTCGCGCGCGAAGCAGGGTACGACATCCTGATGGTCACCGAGACCGACGGGCCGCAGGCTCTCCGTCGCATCGCGAGCTCGGACATGGTTGACGGAATCGTGCTCCTCAACGTGGCGCACAATGACGCGCGCATTCCCGTTCTTCGGCAGGCTCGCCAACCCGGATCGATGGTCGGCCTGCCGAGCAACACGGACGGTGTCGACGTGTTCGACCTCGATTTCGAAGAATCGGCGCGGATCCTCGTCGAGCATCTGCGAGTGCGCGGCCACCGGTCGATCATCCTCGTCACCCCGCAGCAGCACGTGTTCGAACGTGGTGGGGCCTATGCCTGGCGTTTCCGCGACGCGGCGCTCGAGCGGGCGTCGCGATATGGCATCCAGATGTTCTCCTACGCCGGCGAGACCCGGCAGCCCGCGGTGAATCGCCAGTTGAACGAGATCCTGGATGCCCGCCCTGAGGCCACCGCGATGATCGTGCACAACGACGCCGCGATCGCCGCTCTCCCGTCGGTCCTGCATGACCGCGGAATTGGAGTGCCGGACGACCTGTCGGTTGTCGGCATCTTCTCGGAGGAATTCGGACGACTGTTCTCGCTGCCGTACACGGCCGTCGAGACGTCGCCTGACGAACTGGGCCGCTCCGCGGTTCAGGCCCTGGTCCGTCGAATGGTCGATCCCGCTGGCGCGGGAGAGTACGCAGTCCGTTTCGTCGAGCCCCGCATCACGGACCGGGGAAGCACCCGCTAGGGAGGTGGATGAGCGTTAATCAGTGCGCCTCACTATCGAACCGGTTCGACAACTTAAGACCCAAGAATCCACGCACCATTCAGAGAGGAATACCTGTGGAGATCAAGAGGAAGTTCAAGGTGGTCGGGGCTGCGCTCCTGGCCGCCGGCGTGGCGGCTGCTTCGTTGACCGGATGCTCGTCCTCCGGCGGCTCGTCTTCCGGCGGCTCGACCGCCGCAAAGGGCAGCTACACCTTCTGGGACCCGTATCCCCAGTACGACGCGACCTCGGCGTGGGCCAAGGTCATCGACACGTGCGCCGCTTCGGCCGGCGTGACCATCAAGCGCTCCGGTTACGACACGAGCGGCCTGACAAACAAGGCACTTCTTGCGGGCCAGCAGAGCAACTCGCCTGACATCCTCCTCATCGACAACCCTGTTGTGTCGACCCTGGCCTCGGCGGGCATTCTCACCACGACTGACGAGAACAAGCTGGCGGTCGGCGACGTCGCGACGAACATCCTCAGCGCGGGTGTCATCGACGGCAAGACCTACGGGGTCCCGATCGGCTCCAACACGTTGGCGCTGTACTACAACCCGACCATTCTCAAGGCCGCGGGTGTGGATATCGCGAGCATCACCGACTGGACGTCACTGACGGCGGCGCTGCAGAAGGTCACTGCCTCGGGCCACAAGGGCATCACGTTCTCGGCGATCGGCACGGAGGAAGGCAGCTTCCAGTTCCTCCCCTGGTTCTGGGGAGCGGGCGCGGACCTGACGCAGCTCGACTCAACCAAGGCCGAGTCTGCTCTTCAGCTCTGGACCGACTGGGTCAAGAAGGGGTACGCGCCGAACTCGGTGATCAACAACACCCAGACGACGTCCTGGCAGGAGTTCCAGACCGGCGACTTCGCGTTCTCGGAGAACGGGACGTGGCAGAAGGCCGACGCGGCGAAGATGGGTGACCTCGTCATTCCTCTCCCCTCTGCGACGGGCGGCTCGGCTCCGGCGCCGACCGGTGGCGAGTTCCTGACGATTCCTGTCCAGAAGGACAGCTCGCGGTACGAGGCATCCTCGAAGATCGTGGCCTGCCTCTCCTCCACCGAGAACGTGGTCAAGACCGACAACACCCTGAACTACATCTCGGTCGGCAAGGAAGCGCAGGCGGCTCAACTGTCCAGCGATTCGACTCTTAAGCCGTGGGTGGATGCCGTGAAGGTGGCCAAGGCGCGCACCGGTGACAATCTGGGGACCAAGTACCCGAAGATCTCCGAGCAGCTCTGGGCCGCCGTCCAGAAGGCACTCAGCGGCAGTGCCTCTCCGGCCGATGCACTGAAGGCCGCGCAGGCCGCGGTCAAGTAGCACGGTCCGTTCAGCACCAGGAGGAGATCATGACAACACAGCTCAGCATCCCCGCTCGGCGTATCCGTCGACGCGGAAGCTGGACGGCGTGGGCGTTCATCGCGCCCGTCGTGATCTACCTCCTGGTGTTCTACGCCTATCCGCTGGCGCGCAACGTCGAACTCAGTGTCCGCGACTACACCGTGCGCTCCTTCATTGACGGAACTGCTCCCTTCGTTGGGTTCGCGAACTATCTGGCGGTGTTCGCGAAACCGACCTTCGGGCCTGCGCTGCTCAACACAGGCCTGTTCGTCGGCGTCTCAATCCTGTTCCAGTTCTCGATCGGGCTCGCACTCGCCGTGTTCTTCATCCGTCATTTCCCGCTGAGCGGCACGCTCCGGGCGCTCTTTCTGGTGCCCTGGTTGCTTCCGCTACTGGTCTCGGGTTCGGTCTGGTCCTGGATGCTGAACAGCGATTCCGGGATTGTCAACTCGTTCCTGGAGGCGGCCGGCATCGGCCAGATCAACTGGCTCACCTCGCCGCAGTGGTCGCTGATCGCCGTGCTGATCGCGAACATCTGGATCGGGATCCCGTTCAACCTGGTCATCCTCTACAGCGGGCTCCAAGGCATCCCGGAGGAGGTCTACGAGGCAGCCTCGATCGATGGCGCCAACGGTTGGCAGAAGTTCTGGCGGATCACCCTCCCGCTCCTTCGCCCCGTGTCGGCCATCACCATCCTGTTGGGCCTCGTGTACACCCTGAAGGTGTTCGACCTCATCTGGATCATGACCCGTGGTGGTCCCGCCGATTCCTCGACCACCTTTGCGATCTGGGCCTACCGCCTCGGATTCGGCTCCCTGCTTCCCGACTTCAGCCCCGCCGCGGCGGTGGGCAACCTTCTCAT
>JADGPB010000046.1 GCA_017882655.1 Propionibacteriales bacterium | reverse complement strand
GAGCAGCTCGATCCGGCTTCCCGCGGCCGAGAGTGCCTTGATGGCGAACCTGTCCCGGTTGCGGGAGACGACGTCGAGGGTCTGGGTCCCGATGGACCCCGTGGCGCCGAGGAGAACTACTTCGCGCACGCCTACCAACGCTAGCGCCGTGCCCCTTCAAGCGTCGCCAGCGCTTTCGGGATGGCGACGCTGAGCAGGATGCCCAAGGTCGTCCTGGTGTTGTCGATCAGCATCATGAGCAGCAGGTCGTCATGCGACCGTACGACGACGGCGCTGTGGTCACTGTGCAGGTCGAGGAGGAAGTAGCGGTTGAGGCCGGGGTACATGATCCCCTCGAGCATCTTGTTGATCTGCTCGGTCATCAGGGTGAACAGCGCCGACGACTGCGGGTTCGCGTTGAACCCGACGAGGCTGATCCCGGTGGTGAGGTCGAGGATGTCCGCGGCCACGAGGCCGTCGCGCAGCTGCGACTGGAGGTCAGCCACCGCGCTCTCCAACTGGGAAGGATCAACGTCCAACATGCGTCTGGGTGCTCCTTGAGTCTCGAACGGTGCGCTGAACCATCTCCTGGGGTGACCTCACGGTACCGGCAGACGCGACGACCTGCAGCACACGTGAGGACACTCACACTCCCGCGAGCCGGGGCGCGTTGAGTCGGTTCATCATGATAAGTGGGCGAATCGGAGGTTCTCATGGCGGATCCGCCATGTGAACCTCCGATTCGACACCTTCTCATGATGAACCGGCGCTCACTTGCAGGGCGCTGCGTACGCGGATGGGCCACAGTTGAGGGGTGACACACACCGTCGGCAGCGTGGAGGTCGAGTCGCTGGAGCAGTTCGACCGGTTGCGATCCCGGAGCCGCTCGATGGCCGGCTGGTTCGTGCAGGACCTCGACCTGCGCGACCGCTCGGAGGTACTGCTGACCGCGAAGCCGCAGGGCGCCGTGTTCCTCGGCTGCCAGATGGCGCGGGAGGTCGAGGACTCGCTTCGCGACCAGGGCGCGCTGCTGTTCCCTGGGATCGTGGGCTTGCCGTTCGACCCGTACCGGGCCCGCCTGTACACGCCGGCCGAGCTGTACGGAGATGTGGCCGGCGGCGGTGCGTACCGAGACTCCCCCGATGCCCTCAGCAATGCGTGGCGGCTCGCTCAAGGGACGCCGCCCGACGTCGGTGCGACGCTCGCGATGAGCTTGCACGACCATTCGATCGGCGACGCCCTGATGGACGCCGTGGACAGGATCGAGCGTGCCCACGTCGTGGGTGTCATGGGCGGACACGACGTCGTACGCGGGAGCAGGACGTACGAGGACGCGGCGAGGCTCGGGCTCGCGCTGACCAACGCCGGGATGACCGTGTTCACCGGCGGCGGTCCGGGCGCCATGGAGGCCGTGAACCTGGGAGCGAGGATGGCTGCCGCGCCGGCCGATCTCGAGGACGTGCTCGCCGCGCTGGCGGCGGTGCCGACGTTCCTGCCGAGCGTCGACTCGTGGGCACGGGTGGCGCTCGAGGTGTGCGAGCGGTACCCGGAAGGCGGTGGGTACGGCGTGCCGACCTGGTTCTACGGGCACGAGCCGCCGAACGTGTTCGCCTCGAGAATCGCGAAGTACTTCTCGAACGCGCTACGCGAGGACACGCTGCTGCAGCTCTGCGGCGGAGGCGTGCTCTACCTGCCGGGCGCCGCGGGCACCGTACAGGAGATCTTCCAGGCCACGACGCCGGCGTTCTACGCGCCCGAGGGCGTCCGGATCCCTCCCCTCGTACTTGTCGGCCGGGAGTACTGGACCGACATCCTTCCCGCCTGGCCTCTGTTGACGGCACTGTCCGCGGGCCGGGGTATGGCAACCGCGATCCACTGCGTCGACACTTGGTCCGAGGCCTTGGACGTACTGGGCTGAGCGAGAGCCGGGTACGTCACCTGACGGAGGAGGTTCGCGATGCGGCTCGGCACGCTCGTTCTCAGCTACAGCTTCGCCTAGCCAGTACGTGTCGTGGTCATGCTGGCTGGATCGTCGACGAGCGGTTCCAGCGCCCTATGGGCGGCGCCGA
This sequence comes from Propionibacteriales bacterium, assembly GCA_017882655.1. Lineage (GTDB taxonomy): Bacteria > Actinomycetota > Actinomycetes > Propionibacteriales > Propionibacteriaceae > Fen-668. The sequence continues at coordinate 8,452 of JADGPB010000046.1, read as the reverse complement.
CAAGAAGCAGGTTCGCGCCGAGCTGGGCACTGACGATGTCGACACCCTCCAAGGCCTGCCCGAGGGCCCGCGCGGACAGCGCGGTACGTAGCCCCTCGGGGTCGTACGCGAGCAGCGACGCGAGGAAACCGCCCAGCACGATCCGTTCGGGGTTGAGCACGTTGACGACCGTCCCGAGCGCGACGGCGAGCTGACGCTGCTGACGCGCCACGGCAGCCGCCACTGCTTCCGAGCGATTCGCGAGCAGTGCAACCTCGAACGACTCGTGGTCCATGTGGTCCGCCCCCAAGAGGGACAGGAGCTCTTCGCGGGTCACCTCGGCCTCGAGCGTCCCCGAGATCCCCACGGTGTCCACCACGGCGGACCCGCTGACCGGGGTGTGACCCAGCTCGCCGGCGTACCCGTGCGCCCCGCCCAGAAGCTCTCCCCCGGCGACGATCGCTCCACCGATGCCACTCGCACCACCGTTGAGGTAGACGAAGTGCGAGACCCCGCGGCCCGCGCCGTAGTCCCGTTCCGCCAGTGCTCCGAGCTGCGCATCGTTCGCGACGTGGACCGGCAACGAGGTGATGTCGGCGAGTGCCCGGCCCAGGGGTTCCTCCCACCATTGCAGGTGCGGCGCGTTGCGGACGAGACCGTCGAGAGTGCGTACCAGGCCGGGTACGGCGACACCGATGCTGCTGATACGAAACCCCGACTCCTCAGCGCCCATGGCAGCCATCACCGTGCTCGCGAGGTGCACCACCTCCACCATCGACGGAATCCGGTCGAACTCGTGTCGCACCTTCCGACGCACCTGGGCGTCCAGCCCCACGATCGCCACGGTGAGCGCGTCGACCTCGGGATGTACGGCGAACGCGGCCACCGAGGAGCTCAGCGCGACCCCATGGCTCGGCCGCCCGACCGTACCGTCGGAGATCGGCCCGTGCTCGTCGACCAAACCCAGTCCGGCTAGGTCAGACACGAGGCTCGCGACGGTCGACCGGTTCCTCCCGGTGAGGCGCCCGAGCTCCGCGCGCGACATCGGACCGTCGACCATCAGTGCCCGCAGGACGGCCGTGAGGTTCTCCCGACGTACGTCCTCGCTGGTGCCCTTGCGCACGACCCCTCCTGGCTCTCGACGGCCAGGCTAGCCCTGTCTTCATGCATCCAGGCGCACATTCGTCGCAGCGACCAACAAATGCCTCCGGAGACGAGCAGGGCACGGGGTCGCGTGACACGGACGTTACCTGGCGGAAACTTCGCCCAAGTACCGTCGGGAGCGTGACCATCAAGGTGGCGTTGCGGCACGAGACGACGTATACGTTCGCGCGCCCGGTCACGATCAGCCCCCACACGATCCGGTTGCGGCCGGCGCCTCACTCCCGTACGCCCGTCTCTGCGTACGCGCTCACGGTGACCCCGGAGAACAACTTCCTCAACTGGCAGCAGGACCCGTTCGGCAACTACATGGCCCGGGTCGTCTTCCCGGAACCCGCCTCCGAGCTGAAGATCGTCATCGACCTCGTCGCGGACATGACGGTCGTCAACCCGTTCGACTTCTTCGTCGAGGAGTACGCCGAGCGCTTCCCGTTCGCCTACCCGTACGACCTCGAGCGGGACCTCCAGCCGTACCTGCACCGCATCCCCGCCAACCCGACCGACACTGGCCCAGACGCCGTCGACGCCTGGATCGACGCGGTCGTCGCGCCGCTGCTCCCCCGCGACGGCAGCCTGCGGATCGTCGACATGCTCGTCGCAGTGAACTCGGCGATCTACTCCCACGTCGCCTACACGACGCGGCTCGAGGTCGGCGTCCAGACGCCGGGTCACACCCTCGCCATGGCCCTCGGCTCCTGCCGCGACTCGGGCTGGCTGCTCGTGACGGTCCTGCGGCGCCTCGGGCTGGCCGCCCGGTTCGTGTCGGGCTACCTCGTCCAGCTCAAGGCCGACGTCGTACCGCTCGACGGCGCCGCGGGTCCGAAGGAGGACTTCACCGACCTCCACGCGTGGGCGGAGGTGTACGTGCCGGGCGCGGGCTGGATCGGCCTCGACCCCACGTCCGGACTGTTCGCCGGTGAGGGCCACATCCCGTTGTCATGCACGCCCGAGCCCTCGAGTGCCGCGCCGATCACGGGTGCGACCGAGATCGTGGACACGGTGTTCTCGTTCAGCAACACCGTGACCCGGATCCATGAGGACGCCCGGGTGACCAAGCCGTACTCGGACGAGGCGTGGTCGAGCATCCAGGCGCTGGGCCGCCACGTCGACACGCTGCTGCAGGCCGGCGACGTACGCCTCACCATGGGCGGCGAGCCGACCTTCGTCACCTCCGGCGACACGTCCACGCCCGAATGGGAGTCGGAGGCCGACGGCGCGGAGAAGCGCGCCCTCGCCGGCCGCCTCGTGACATTGCTCCGCAACCGGTGGGCGCCGAACGGCGTGATGCACCACGGCCAGGGCAAGTGGTACCCCGGGGAGCCTCTCCCCCGCTGGCAGCTCCAGCTCTCCTGGCGTGCCGACGGTCGCCCGCTGTGGCGCGACCCAGCCCTGCTCGCCGACCCCTCGTCCCCGCCTGAGTCCTCGACCCGTCCGCTCGAGCTGGCCACGGCGATCGCGGGGAACCTCGGCATCATGTCCAGCCTCGTGCTCTCGGCGTACGAGGACCCGGTGGCCGAGGCGCTTGCCGAGGCCCAGCGGCCCGAGGGCGACCGGCCCACGATCGACGCCGACCCGCAGGCACTTGCCGCGGCCCTCGTCACGACCCCCGCGCGACCTGCCGGGTATGTCGTACCGGTCTTCGTCGACCCCGACCGGCCCGGCTCCTGGGCCACCAGCAGGTGGCAGCCCCGGCGCCACGACCTCTACCTCATCCCCGGCACGTCCGCACTCGGACTGCGCCTGCCGTTGGACTCGATCGCCTGGGGTGAGGCGCCCGACATCGCCCGCGCCGACGAGGTCCCGACCCGCTCCCTGCCCGACCGCCGCACCCGTGAGCTGGCCCGCGTGATCGATGTCACCGACGCCCCCCGTACCGCCCTCGCCGTCCAGGAGCGAGACGGCCACGTGTTCGTCTTCCTGCCACCGGTCGACCTCCTCGACGACGCCGTACGGCTCCTGATCGCCATCGAGGACGCCGCCGCCGCGACGGGCCAACCGGTCGTCCTCGAGGGCTACCCGCTGCCGTACGACGACCGCGCCCGCAGCCTGAGCATCACGCCCGACCCAGGCGTGCTCGAGGTCAACGTCCAGCCGACCGGCACCTGGGACGACCTGGAGACGCTCACGACGACGCTGTACGAGGACGCACGGGCCGCCGGCCTGTCCACGGAGAAGTTCGATCTCGACGGTACGCACACGGGTACGGGCGGCGGCAACCACATCACGCTGGGCGGCGCCACTCCTGCCGACTCGCCGCTCCTGCGTCGTCCCGATCTGCTGCGCTCGCTCATCACGTACTGGCAGCACCATCCCGCGTTGTCCTACGTCTTCACCGGCCGCTTCATCGGTCCGACGAGCCAGGCTCCGCGCGTCGACGAGGGACGTCACGAGACGCTGTACGAGCTCGAGACCGCATTCGCCCAGCTCGCCCGCATGATCGTCGACCCGGACGTCGACCACGACATCGCCGCGGTCGTCGCCGCCGACAGGCGCTGGGACGAGGACCCGAACGATCGGATCGCTCGCCAGCGCCGTACCCAGCCCTGGCTCACCGACCGCCTCCTGCGCCACCTGCTCGTCGACGTGACCGGCAACACGCACCGCGCCGAGTTCTGCGTCGACAAGCTGTACAGCCCTGACAGCCGCACGGGCAGGCTCGGCCTGCTCGAGATGCGGGGCTTCGAGATGCCGCCGCACGCGCGGATGTCGCTGGTGCAGTCGCTGCTCGTACGAGCTTTGGTGGCCCGCTTCTGGGACGAGCCGTACGAGGGCGACCTGATCCGGTGGGGAACCCGCCTGCACGACCGCTACCTGCTGCCCGCGTACGCGGCGGCCGACCTGCGCGACGTCGTCGACGAGCTCAACGCCTACCTCGTCCGCAAGGGCGGGCCGGCGTTCGACGAGCGATGGCTCGAGCCGTTCCTCGAGTTCCGCTTCCCGCGTCTCGGCGAGGTCCAGGTGTCCGGCGTCGGCCTCGAGCTGCGCGGCGCGATCGAGCCCTGGCACGTCCTCGGCGAGGAGGCGGCCGAGAACGGGATGGCCCGCTACGTCGACTCCTCGGTGGGCCGGGTCCAGATCACCGCCTCGGGGATCATCGAAGGTCGCCACGTCGTCACCTGCAACGGCGTCGCCGTACCGATGGCCCAGGTCTCGACCGTCGGCTGGGGCACGGGCCTGGACGGCACCGCCTCCACCACCGTCGCCGGAGTCCGCTACAAGGCCTGGTCGCCGCCCTCGTCGCTCCACCCCACGATCGGTGTCCACTCTCCGCTCCGGTTCGACCTCGTCGACCGGCACAGCGGACAGTCGCTGGGCGGCTTCACGTACCGCGTCGTCCACGAGGGCGGGCGCGCGTACGACACCTACCCGGTCAACGCAGCCGAAGCCGAGTCCCGTCGGGCGGCGCGCTTCCAGCCGTACCAGACGAGCGGCGGGGTCGAGGTCTCCGTACTGCCCGGCCACGACTCCGTACTCGGACAGCGGCCCACTGACTTCCCCTGCACGCTCGACCTCCGCCGCTTCCTCCCCGGACGACCGCCCGGACGCGAGGTCGACGAAACCGACGCGTTGTGACACCGCTCCCAGATGTCGCCCAGGATCGGGTCGTCGGGCCCTACAGTGCCAGGATGCAGGAGGGCGGGGGCTTCGACGAGCTCTCACGACTGTCTGCCAGCGCCCGAGGCCGCACGCTCAGCGCAGAGATCGACGCCATGGGTCACCACGGTCTGCGCGCGCGCCGCCGTGACGTACGACGGATGGTCCTCGACGACGGCGTGACGTACGGCGCGCCAGACGGCACGCAGGTCCCCTGGAAGGTCGATCCCCTCCCCATCCTCATCGAGTCGACGGAGTGGGAACGGCTTGAGGCAGGGCTCACCCAGCGGGCCCGGCTGCTCGACGCGATCCTCGTCGACCTCCTCACCGAGCGCCGGACATTACGCGAGCGTCTGCTCCCGGCCGAGCTCGTCGTCGGTCACGAGGGCTTCCTCGTCCCAGCGGCCCGCGTGCTGCTGCCCGGCAGCCGACAGCTCCCGATGGTGGCGACCGACCTCGCCCGTACGGCCGACGGGTCGTGGTGCGTGATGAGCGACCAGACCCAGTCGCCGTCCGGGGCTGGGTACGCGATGGCGACCCGCAGGATCGTGTCCCGCGCGCTCGACCACATCTACCGGTCTCTGCCGCTGCGCCGATTGCGCCCCTTCTTCGACGTGATGCAGATGGGGCTGCTGCAGGCCGCGCCGCCGACGGACACCGTGCCCCAGGTCGTCCTGCTCACCCCGGGACCCGAGAGCGAGACCGCGTACGACCAGGCGCTGCTCTCGACTCTGCTCGGTCATCCGTTGGCACAGAGCGACGACCTCCTCATGCGCGACGGGAAGCTGTGGCTGCGTACGACGGGGCGCCTGCACCACGTCGACATCGTCCAGCGGCGCGTGGATGCGGCCTGGTGCGACTCGCTCGACCTGCGCACGGATTCGCGCCTCGGGGTGCCTGGCCTCGTCGCAGCCGCCGCGCGCGGGAGCGTGAGCGTCGTCAACCCGTTCACGGCCGGCGTGCTCGAGAACCCCGGCCTGTTCCCGTACCTTCCGGGCATCGCACGGGCGCTGCTCGGCGAAGAGCTCGTCCTGCCCAGCCCGGATGCCTGGTGGTGCGGCGACGCGACAAGCCTCGACCATGTCCTGGGGCACCTCGACAAGCTCGTGGTGAGGCCCATCTCGCGCGGTGTGGTGACCGAGACGTACATGGGTCCTGAGCTCGACGGCGCCACGCTCGGCACCCTCCGGAGGCGGATCACCGAGGAGCCCTGGCGATGGGCCGCGCAGGAGATCGTCCAGCCGTCCACCGCACCCATCGTGACCACGACCGGGCTCGTGTCGCGTCCGATGGTGCTGAGGACGTTCGCCGTCGCGTACGACGGCGACTACCACGTGCTGCCTGGAGGCATGGCCCGCGTCGCCGGCTCCGACGACTCGCTGGTCATCACCAACCGCGCCGGCGCGCTCGCGAAGGACGTGTGGGTCGTCGAGGCGGAGACGCTCGGGCCGCCGCTGGTGCTGTCCTCCGCGCCCACCCGGTCGCGGCGGCAGCAGACAGTTCTCCCCAGGCTCACGCCACGCGGCGCGGGCAGCCTGTACTGGACGGGCCGCTACTCGGAACGCGCCCAGTCGACGGCCCGGCTGCTCAACGTCGTGGAGAACCTCGTCGAGGACAACCTGACACGTACGGACACGCCCGGTCGCACGGCCATGGTCGCGATGCTCGTGGCGCTGAGCGAGGTCACGACCGTACGGCCGGGCTTCGCCTCCGCCGACCCGGGGTCCGCCGAGCGCCGCGCCAACCCGTTGCCGCTGCTGCGTGCGCTCCTCCTGGACCCCGACCTGCGCGGCTCCCTCGCGCACAACGCGCTGCGCATGACGCGTGCGGCCCAAGAGGTACGAGAGGTGCTGAGCCTGGACACGTTCGGCATCCTCAACCGGCTGCAGACAACCCTCGTGGAAGCGCGCGCACTGGGCGATGAGGTCCACATCCAGGACGTCGCCTCCCACGCAATGGAGGCGTGTCTCGCGTTGTCGGGGCTCGCGAGCGAGAGCCTCATCCGCGACTCGATCTGGGCGTTCCTCGAAGCCGGACGCCGGATGGAGCGGGCTCAGCTGACCGTACGGCTGCTGCGCAACACGCTCGCCGCCGAGCGCTCCCCCGTCGCCGAAGCGCTCGTCACCGAGGCAGTGCTCAGGGTCGGCGACAGCCTCATCACGTACCGGCGCCGCATGGCGGCCGGGGTCGGCTCGGCGATCCCCGCCGGTGAGGCCGTACACCTCCTCGTCACCGACGAGACCAACCCCCGCTCGGTCGTCTATTCACTGCGTCGCCTGATCGAGGCTCTCGCAGAGACCCCCGATCCCGTGATCGAGGGAGCCGTGAACGCGATCGTCGACCGGCTCGGCACGATCGACACCGACGAGTTCTTCCTCACGCGCCGCGTGGCGCTGTTCGATCTCATGGCCGATGTCGAGACCGACCTGCGCGGTGTGTCCGAGCTCATCGAAGCTGCGTACTTCGAGCAGCAGCAGGCGTCGCGGTCGTTCTCGGTCCCCGAGATCCAGGGCGGCTGGCGATGAGCGACCTGCACGACCGCCGCCAGTACCGGGTGCTCCACCGCACCGCCTACACGTACGACCTGCCGGTCACGAGTTCGTACGGTCGCGCCTGTCTCCGGCCACGCCCCCAGCACTCCCAGACGCTGCTCGAGCACACGTTGACGATCGATCCCGTGCCGCAGGTGACCGACGAGACCCGCGACCTGTTCGGCAACTTCACCCACTATCTCGAGATCCACACCGAGCACGAGCGGTTCGAGGTGGTCAAGGAGAGCGTGCTGGACGTGCAGTGGCCCGAGGTGGATCTGGACGCGCTCGACGAGCACACCGTGGGTGGGGCAGCTGCCGTTCTACGCCAGGACGCTTCGCTCGACCCGATGGAGCATGCGCTGTACACGCTGCCGAGCGCCCACGTGCAGCTGTCGGAAGAAGTGCGCCGGTTCGCGGAGACGGCGATCCCCGCGGGGAGGCCTCTCGGCGAGGCGATCGCTTCCCTGTACCACCAGATCTACACGGACTTCACGTACACCAAGGGCGCGACCACGGTGAACTCGACGCTGCCAGAGCTGCTGACCACGAAGGCGGGTGTCTGCCAGGACTTCGCCCACCTCGCCGTCGCGTGCTTCCGTGCGGCGGGACTGCCCGCGCGGTACGTGTCCGGCTACATCGAGACCACCCCCCCGTCGGGCAGACCCAAGCTCGCCGGTTCAGGCGCCACCCACGCGTGGGTCTCGGTCTTCACGCCGGGAGCGGGCTGGGTCGACCTGGACCCCACGAACGACCACCTCGCCGACTCCCGCTACATCGTCACCGCATGGGGCCGCGACTTCCGCGACGTGTCCCCGCTACGAGGCGTCATCTTCACCGATGCCACCAAGAGCAGCCTCTCCGTGGGCGTCGAGGTCACCCGACTCGATCAATGACGAGCTCGACGCCACTCCGGCGGCCTGGTGCGGCCGGGTTGCGCTCTCTCGGCGCCCCGACGTGCGATGCTCGACCCATGGCCGATGTGTCCGAGCGGGGTCCGTTGAGGGGCGTGCCTGCTTGGCACCGAACCTCAGCCAGGACGCACCTGCTTGTCTCGGTCGGTGCTGGCGCCCTCGTTGGGATTGGCCTAGCCCTCGCCTTCGGCTGGGTGATTGGTGGCTTCATGGCCTGGGTCGTGTCCGGCTCGGTCTTCCTGATCTGGACGTGGGCATCGATCTGGCCGATGG
>JADGPB010000428.1 GCA_017882655.1 Propionibacteriales bacterium | reverse complement strand
TGCTGACCAACGGCCCTGTCCCTGCCGACCCGCGACCGAGACGAGGAGAAGCCGGCGGACCGGCAGATCAGGCACGCCCCGTGACAGGACAGCTGTCACCGCGGCCACGAAACGCGATCACGCAGCTCGAGATAACGCCGGACGGTGGATCCGGGCTTAGGTCGCAGCGACTCAAAGCCGTCGGCGTTGAAGTCTTGGATGACAGATCAAGATGATCGCGCTGGCCAAGCCGGCGGACACGGATTGCCGTTCTCCACCTGGAGCCTGGCCAAGCTGGCCGACTTCCTGGTCGTCGAGGGGTGGTCGATGACATCAGCCACGAGGGCCTGCGCCTCGTGCCCCGCGAGGAGGGCGGCGCCGGCCGAGCGCGCTCCGGTTCTGCCTGTGGAGGCAGCTCCCGGCGAGTCCGGGGACTCTGTCCCGGCGGACTGGGCCTTTCGACTCTTATCGGTGAGTAGCAGCGGAGGTCGAGTGGAGTCATCTTTACCGGATTCCGCGGTCAAGGAGGCGGGCCATGATAGGGACTCGACGGTGGTTGGGAGTTGCCGCTGCGGTGGCACTGTGCCTGGCTCCGATGAGCACGGCGCAGGCGAGCGCCGGGCGTCCAGCCGACGTTGGCACCGATGCGCTGACCGCGATGCACGACGAGGCGTTCGCCGCTGCGCAGTACTTGGCGTACGGCGAGGCGGCCAGTCGAGCCGGCCGTCCAGGTGTCGCTGCGTTGTTCAGGCGGACGGCTGCCGACGAAAGTAGTGATCACTTCGCGGCGGAGGCTGCGCTGTCCGGGTTCGTCGGCAGCGACGTGGCGAATCTGCAGGTTGGCATTACTGGAGAGTCGCAGGACTTGACCGACTACGACCGGTGGGCCACCGAGGCTGCGGCCGACCGGTGCCCGGCGGCGGCGGAGCTGTTCACCGAGGTACGCCGGGACGAGGCGGGGCATCTGGCGCGGTACGCGACGGCGGTCGAGGCACTCGTCGATCCAGCGTCCGGAGTGACGGTGCCTGATCCACCCGCGGTGGAGCCGGTTGCCGTGGTGCCAGGCCCGGCGAAGTGCGCTCCCCGGACCACGGCCAATCTGCAGTCAGCGATGCAGGGTGAGGCTTTCGCTTGGGCGAAGTACACGTTGTTCGCGAAGCACGCCGCGGCAGCCGGGCGGCCGCGGCTTGCGGCGCTGTTCAACGGTGCCGGGCAGATGGAGCTACGCGAGCACTTCGTCGGGGAGGCGAATCTCGCCGGGTTGGTGGCTGACGTGCCCGGCAACCTGCGGATCAGCATCGCAGCCGAGACGCAGGCGATGGCCATGTACGGGGCTGCCGCTCAGCGAGCCGCCCAGGCCGGTGACGCCGCGGCGGCTGCCCTGTTCCGACAGATCCGCGGCGACGAGCGCAGCCACCGGGAGGCCTTCCTCGCCGCGCTGAACAACCTGACCGGATCCACAGGGTGAACGAGGGAGCGGGGCGTGTTCTAGCGGCGGCCTGAGCCGCGGAGTGGCCTCCTACGTCGATCGGTGTCCGGTCGGCGAGGAGGCCACTCGTGGTCGTGGCGGCCTCGCCCGAGACGACAAGCCGGGCTTGCGCACCGTGGCATCCGCGTGAGCGGATCAGTTTGGAAAACCGGGTCCTGCAGCTGGCGTCGAGCGGCCCTTCGGAGCTGGCGGGCCGGGTCGAACGCCGGGACCGGACAACCTTCTCTCATCGGCGTGCAGATCACGGGTCGTCGAGGAGGCGCGACATGGCGGGCCTAACCCGGGGACGAGCGCCGCACCAGCGACATGGGTGCCAATCGGGCCCGGCACGAACGGGACCTGGGGGAGATGACCAGCCGGGTGCGGAGATTGTGCCTCCATTACCTCAGGGCCGCGGCGAGGCTGCGAGCAGAAGCCAGGGACCGCTGACCTAAGCTCTGATCCACTGATGATCTTGGGGTGAGCGGCGTGCCGTGAGCGTGCAGATGCCCTCTGTGCAGGGACGATCGGTCTTGCGACGGACTGACCGTGCCGAGCGGAGAGGGCATCTGACGGGTGCGAGCATCTCACGACCTTGAGCCGGGTCTCGACCGGCTTCGATGAGCGGAATCTGGTCCCGAACGCTGGGCTGCTGCCGACTACCCCGCGCGGTCGCGTGAGCCCAGGCCGCTTCCGAGGCCCGCGCCGCCCGGCGATCACGCGCCGGGGGTCGGCTCCCCGGCGGCTACAGCCCCCGCAGGGGTCGCCTGACCGCTCGCGGCCCCGTGCGGTACGAGGCTGAAGGCGCCCTCCTCCTCCTGCGCATTGTGCAGCCGGAGCACGGCGTACAGCCCGTAGAGCAGGCGCCGGAGTTCGACGACGTCCTCGGGCTGCACTGTCTCGTCGTCGAGGTCGGCGAGTAGCCGCCGCAGCCGGCCGACCTGGTACTCGATCTCTGCGTGGGTTCGGCTCAACGCAGCGGTCGCGTCCGTGCCCTCGAGCGCCCGGGCCATCAGGGGGACGAGGAGCGCCTCGTCGGCCCGCTCGTGGGGGAGCAGTTCGCCCTCCAGCCGGTCCAACAATGCGCGGGCCGGGGCGAGGTCGCGGTCGTGGGTCGACAGTCCGTCGGCCACCGATCGGATCTGCTCGATCGCCGGCAGCACGGCGTCGTGCTCGGCCCGCAGCTGGAGCGCGGTGGCGACGTCGGCCGGGGCCATCGCGATCGTGTGGATCGCGCCGGGCAGCACCGCCCGCAAGGCGATGCCAATCGCCAGTACGTCGATGACCTCCTGCACGATCGCGCCCGCCGCTGGCGGGAGGAGCCCGACCGCGGCCACGACCATCGCTGCGAGCGAGAGGCCCATGCCGACGAGGACGGCCTGCAGGGCGATCCCCTTCGAGCGGCGCGCGATGAGGATCGCATCGGCGAGGGCGTCGACCCGGTCGACCGTGAGCACCACATCGGCCGCCTCCGACGATGCGGTGGC
>JADGPB010000427.1 GCA_017882655.1 Propionibacteriales bacterium | reverse complement strand
GGGTGTCTCAATCGGGACTGTCGGTGGCCCCTGCTTTGCTGCCGCTGTGCTTGTTCACTACTTCAGCGCCGACGGCTGGGAAGGCTGGTCCCTGCGCGGACGTCCGGCGATCCGGGACCAGATGCCGGTCCTGATCGATGATGATTTGAGGTTCGAGGACGGGTGTGGGCCAGTGCCCGGCCGTCTGGGCGCCGGAGCGCTCGCGCTCGAATTCGGCCTTGATGTGGGGGTAGCTGCGGTAGAGAGTCGCGCGTGGCACTCCGGACAGCGCGCAGAGGCTCTTGACGTCGCACTTCAGGCCCTCGCCGTCGCGCTTTTCTAGGGCCGCGAGCAGGCTGCTACCCAGCGCGCCCACTTGACTGGCGAGGTCCGCCGCCTTGGCCACCATCACCTGGAACCGGTAGTGCGGGAGCGGAGCGCCAAGGCCCGCGACCACCGCTGACGCGTCGAGCCCGGCTGCTGCGGCCCGCACAAGGGCGCCAGGGTCGATCGGCGGTGCGAACAAAGCCAGCGCCGCCTCGACTCCGTCGATGTCGCGGCAATGCCGGATCTTCCAGAGCCGGTCCTCGATGAGGTCCCGCAGCTGCAGCAGGTTCTCATTCGGCGGGATGCAGAAGTAGAGCGACGCAAACGACGGCGCGGGCGGCTGCGGCAGCTCGGCGCCACCGTGAGGCAGCACAGACACGTCGGGCACAAGGGTCTCGAGGTCGAGGAGTGCGTTGCCGAACAGGTCGATGTCGGCCTCGAGCTGGTTGTACGTCATCGGCGGTGGCTCAACCACCGGCGGGATGACCCTCGTCCGCATCCGCATGACCTTGTCAGCGAGCATGTAGAGCTGGGTCGCGTGCGTGACCGACTCGCGGGTGAACAGCCGGAACTCCGAGTCCCCCCAATCGACAAGGTTATGCACGTAACTGATGACCAGCGCCAGCTGGTGGGTCACCGGCCGGGACCGGGCCACGACGTCGGGCTTGAACGGGTTGTCACGCCACTGCGACACGGCGAAGGCGAGGTCACTGATGACCGCGCCCGTCGGGTCTGCCGCGATGTCGCCCATGATGGTGTCAATGCGCTCGGCGAGGTAGTCCGCCGGCGTCGTCAGGAAGAACGGTTTCGTCTTCCAGTAGCGGTTTGGCACCGGCGCGTCGTCCGCACCGACGGGGTCGAAGACGTGGTGGAACCAGGTGCGCGCCGCGTCGAATTGCTGGTCCCGGTTGAGTCGCTGGGCGACGTCGAATGGAAGCTGGAAGAACAGCTCCCAGTTGTACGTCGAGTACGCGCCGGACAGGGTGAAGTCGAAGTCTTCGACCGGGAGGGGCGCAACGACCGCGCCCGTGGGCCGGTAGGTCTTCTGGAAGTCGAAGTCCGTGGCGGTGAGCTGCAGTTGCCGGTTCATGATGCCGGGCACACCCGCGTTGTCCAGTGTGGTGCGCACCAGGCACACCAGCGGGTGGTAGAAGTTCTGGAAACGCAGGCCGTAGCGCAGCTGGAGGTAGACCTGCAGCTCGGCCCAGATCCGGTGAGTCTCGGGATCGGCGAGGAAGTCGTGGATCACGCGGGCGATGCGTCGGGGAGGGGGCCCCTTGCGCTCGGCGTGGTATTTGCGCAGCAACGCCAGGACGTCCTCGACCAGTTGCTCGATGTCGGAGAATGTCTTCCTTGTCGACGCTGTGATGGCGGGTCCGCCGTTCCCGGACGCACGGCGGGACTCGCGAGGGTAGAACCCCGGGACTATCACGTAGGCCCGGGAGTAGTCGCCGAAGAACCAGGGCATGAGGGTGCCGAGCGGGATGCGGGCCCGCCCTCCGCCGGACGCCCATTCGTCGAGCGCCAGCAGGGTCCAGTCGAGCGTGCTGATCTGGAGTGGGTGGGTGATAGTGAAGGTGCCCGGTGTGGCGAGCAGGATCTGCTCCCACTCCCCCCACGGGGGGTGCAGCGCGTCCAGGGTCGCGAGGTCGTCGGTCGCGTCCTTGCCGAGCTCGCGGAATCGGTTGGCGAGCATGGCAGAGGACGTCGCCGCGAGCCGCGCCATGATTTGGTAACGGTGGAAATGGGGATCGGCAATCGGCCTGGCCGCCGCCCGCGCCAACCATCAGGTCGTTTTCGGGTCCCGGTCACCGGACGATGCTTCAACTCCGTCGGCCTGGAGCAACCTACTGGAACCCGTCTTCCCCGACGAGCCCGCCGACATGTTCTACACCGCAATGGAAACCCACCGGCCATCGGTCGAGGGGCTGATCAAGGCCGTGGGACTGCGTCCGATCCATCTGAGTCCTGACGCGCACCAGGTCGCCACTCTCTGGTTTAACGCTCGCGCTGGGTCAGGAACGCGGCCGACATGTCGCATTCCGCGTACTGCAATAGTTCGCTGTGGTCCGAGCTGGGCATCGCACGTACACCCGGGGGCGAGATAGGCCTGGCCTGCCCTCGCAGCGCGACGGTAGAGCCGATCAAGTTAGGCGGCAGGTCTTTTGCCTCTTGGCGAACGTCGACTCCGGCAGAACGATGGATTCCCGGACGGGTTTCAACCCGGCACCCTGAATCCGTCCGATAGGTACGGCAGGAACTCGACGCGGAGGTGCGTCATGACCGAAACGGGTCCAGGCGATGTCCTACTTGCCAAACACCCTGTCATGAAGAGGTTGTTGATTGACATCGGGATTGGATTCTGCGTGGTCGTCCTGTGGGGGATTACCGTGGCCGTGATGCCCTTGCCGACCTCGTCCATGCAGTATCCAGACCAGGCCGAGATGGGTCGGCTGGGCAACCTCGGATTCCTGTTCAGTGCGATCCCGGTCTTCTTGATCACGGTGGTGTTTGCGTTGGCGGTCGGGGTTCGAGGTCGTCGCGAGGGGGTGCGTCGGGGTGTCGTCTGGGCCGGCGTGTTCGTGGTTTGCGTTCTGATCATGGTGATCGGGAATCAAACCTTCTACGTC
>JADGPB010000426.1 GCA_017882655.1 Propionibacteriales bacterium | reverse complement strand
GGGCGAGAGCGACCGACGTCGGGACGCCGTACAGCGCGGTCTCACGTTGCGCCAACGGCGCCGCGAACGACAGGTAGGCGGCGGTGTTCACGGCATGCGCGGCTGGCAGCGGGCCAGCCAACCCGAATCCCATGACAACGGCCGCGACGGCGACGACGGCGCGCGCGAGGCGGCCCCCCGGTCCACTCATGAAGCCATTAAGCCAAGGCCGAGGCCCTTCGGCCAAGGAATTGATTCAACCATTCGTTCAGGTTGAGGGTTTCGCCAGACCGCTCAACACGGCGTTGAGGAACGCCGGCGACTCGTCGGTCGACAGCTCCGAGGCGAGAGTGACGGCCTCGCTCACGACCACGTTCGGGGCGGTCGCGGTGAACAGCAGCTCGTACGTGGCGATGCGGGCGATGACGCGGTCGACCCGTGGCATGCGGTCCAGCGTCCAGCCATCGGCCAGGTGCTCGGAGACTGTCGCGTCGATCTGTCGCACGTTCTCGGCGACACCGCGCACGATCAACGAGGTCAGGTCGCGGACTGTGACCTCGGTAGCCGCCCGCTCCTCGAGCGTGGCGACCGGGTCCGTACCGCGCAGGTCGCACTCGAACAGCAGGTCAAGCGCGTGCTTGCGCGCCTTGTGCCGGGCGGAGGTCCTGGGGCGTGCGCTCTCTTGCCGCGCACTCACTCAGACGCGGCCGATGTAGCTGCCATCGCGCGTGTCGACCTTCACCTTCTCGCCGGTCACGATGAACAGCGGAACCTGGATCTGCAGGCCGGTCTCGACGGTCGCCGGCTTTGTCCCGCCGGTCGACCGGTCGCCCTGCAGGCCGGGCTCGGTGTAGGTGATCTCGAGCTCTACCGACGTGGGCATGTCGACGAACAGCGGGATTCCCTCGTGGATGGCCACGGTGACGTTGCCGTTCTCGAGGAGGTAGTTCTTGGCGTCGCCCATCGTCTCTTCACTGATGATGAGCTGCGAGTAGTCGGCGGTGTCCATGAACACGTAGGCGTCGCCGTCGTGGTACAGGTACTGCATCTCACGGCGGTCCACCACTGCCGTGTCGACCTTGGTGTCGGAGTTGAACGTGCGGTCTACGACCTTGCCGCTCAGCACGTGCTTGAGCTTCGTGCGTACGACCGTGTTGCCCTTGCCCGGCTTGTGGTGCTGGAACCAGATGACGCTCCACAGCTGACCGTCGAGGTCGAGCACCATGCCGTTCTTGAGATCGTTGGTCGAAGCCACGAGAGTCCCTTCGCTGTGCGCCCGGCAACATCCGAGTGGACGAAAGCCGGGGTGAACGCCGTCACGGCGACGGCGGCCAGAATCCTACCCGAGTCGGCGCGCGGGCTCCCAATCCGCGGCTAGTCCTCCGGGATGGAGAACGTCGTTCGCCCACGCAGGGTGGCGGCGAGGTGCTCGTCGATGCTGTCGGCGACCGAGGCGACCTCGTGGACGACCTGGTGGAAGTGGGCCGGCACGAACGGGCGAGCGAGCGCCGACATCGAGACGAAGACCTTGTCCCGCAACAGCCAGAACCGTACCCAGCGGCTCTCGGAGTTGAGGTCGTTGAGAATCTCAGCCGCACGCGACCGACCGGTCACGTCGTGGACCACAGCGGAGAACGCGATGACTTCCTTCGCGTCCGACGGGATGCGTACGAAGACCATCGTCGAGCCGACCCGGATCGCGTAGTCGCCCTCGGAGTCATGGAACGGCTCCTGGCCGTAGATGCGCGCAAGCTGAGTCCCGACGAGTCTGTCCAGCTCGGCCGCGTCGACGGGCATGACAGCCTGCTCGTCGGCTCCGCAAACCATGGGAGCGGAAGGCCTGTACGGAGGCTCGATGGGTCCTGGTGGCTGCAGCAGCTCGGCGAGCTGGTCCGCCGTGAGGAAGACCGGGTGGAGGACCCCGAACACGTCGCGGAGGGTGGCGACCGACAGACCCGCGAGCTCATCGGTCTGGTCCTGGGACCACCCGCTCGTGAAGTTCTCGCTGGACTCGGCGCTCGGTGAGATCCAGCCGAGCTCCTCCATCCGGGCCAGCTGAGGCGCCGCGAGCTGGTAGTCGTCGGCCAGCACGGCGTTGGACGAGGCCTGCGCGACGAGCCGCCCGAGCGCCGGGCACTCGTACTCGATGAAGGGGGACGCGTCGTCGTCCGGTGCCAGCGTGCCGAGCGTGAGCTCCGCGCCGTCATCCATCATTGACAGCACCTCGGACAGCCGCACACCGAACGCGTCCCACGCGTCGTCGGTGCTGCGGTCGATGTCGAAGTCGTCGATGTCCACTCGTCCTCCTCATCGCAACCTACAACAGAGCAGCGAGGACCAGGATCACAACGGCTGAGACGACGGTCGTACGGAAGATGGTGTCCCGCGCGAACAGCTCGCGGACGCCGTACCGCATGCCGAACACGTAGATGTTCTGCGCCGGCGGCAGCGCCGCGATCACCGTGACCGCACGGATGCTGTGCTCGGGAAGGTGCAGGGCGTAGCGCGCGAGCAGGAACGCGCTCAGCGGCTGGATGACGACCTTGATCACCGTGATCACGTACGACTCGATGCTCTCCGCGCCGCGCTTGGGCCGGGGGTCGAGCCGCAGTGAGATGCCGAACGCGAGGAGCATCGTGGGCACCGCGACGCCGCCGAGCATGTCGAGCGGGGTCTCGACCAGACCGGGGAGCGAGATGTGGGCGAGGTTGAGCGCCAGGCCGATGAGGCATCCGACCGTGAGGGGGTTGCGGAACGGCAACGTCATGAGTCGGGCGACCGGCACGGTCCCCCCGTTCCCGCGCGCACGTTGATAGTCGAGGTGCGCCAGGGCCAGGGGCTGCAGGAACGCCACCTGTACGAGGAGGACCGGAGCGATCCAAGCGGCGTCCCCGAGCGCGTACGCAGCGACCGGGAGGCCAAGGTTTCCCGCGTTGGTGTAGCAGGCGAGCAGCATTCCCAT
>JADGPB010000425.1 GCA_017882655.1 Propionibacteriales bacterium | reverse complement strand
GCCGCGCAGGTCGGCCAGCCCCTGCTCGGTGACGACGACATGGGTGTCGTGCTCGGTGTGGTCGACGTGGGAGACCATCGGCACGATGCAGGAGATCGCTCGTCACCGTGACAGGTCGCGCGAAGGACATCATCATCCGCGGCGGTCACAACATCGACCCGAGCGCGGTCGAGGCCGTGCTACTCGCTCACCCTGCCGTGGTCGACGCCGCCGTTGTCGGCCGACCCGACCAGTATGCCGGCGAGGTGCCCGTCGCGTTCGTCGTCGTCCGTGACCCGAGCGTGGGCGCCGACGAGATCCGTCGATGGGCCGAGAAGCGGGTGCCGGCGTGCGCGAGCATCCCGAAGGACGTCACGATCGTCGACGCGCTGCCGCACACCGCTGTTGGCAAGCAGTACAAGCTCGGGCTGCGCATCGCCGCTACCCGTCAGGAGCTGGCCGAGAAGCTGGGCCAGATCGGGTACCAAGCGCCGTCCGGCGACGACTGATGCGCGCTCAAGAACGGCCGGATCACCGTCACGCTGCCGACGCCCACCTCCGCGGCACAACGAGCCGCTGTCGCCTCCCTTCTCGACCGCTACGCCCTGGCTTGGGAGCTGTCATGACCCTGAAGATCGTCCTGTCCGTGCTCATCATGCTCGAGTGCCTCGCGCTCGGTGGCGCCAAGGTTCTTGGCCTCGAGCAAATGCGCAAGCGCGCCGCGCACGTCGGTTTCACGACCGACGAGTACCGCAGGGTCGGCGCCCTCGAGCTGCTCGCCGCCGCCGGGATCGGCATCGGGTTTGCCGTCCCCGCGCTCGGCGTGCTGGCTGCCTGCGGCCTTCTGGTGCTGCTCGGCGGCGCGCTCGTCGCGCACCGCAGCGCCGGGGACGGTCCCGCGGAGATGGCACCCGCCGTCGTGGTCGCGGCGCTCGTCGCTGGCTACCTGGTCGCGGCGCTGACCGCGGCCTGACCTCGTCGTGCCGCCTTCGCGGCAGAGACAACAGGAGGAGAAATGATCGACGTCCACGTGCCCGTTCTCGTCGTCGGCGGCGGCGGTGCCGGGTTGACGGCCTCGATGCTGCTGTCGACGTACGGCGTCGAGCATCTGGTGGTCAGCGCGATGCCGACCACGTCGGTGCTGCCCAAGGCGCACGTGCTGCAGCAGCGCGCGATGGAGGTGCTCCGCGACGTCGGCTGCGCGCAGCGCGTGTACCAGGCGGGCACGCCCCGCGAGAACATGAGCCACACCGCCTGGTACCTCGACGTCGCCGGGAGCGACTTCGCGGGCCGGCTGATCTCTAAGATGGAGTGCTGGGACGGCGGTGGCGCTGATCCCGCGTGGGTGGCCGCGTCTCCCTGTCGGCAGGCCAACCTGCCGCAGATCCGGCTCGAGCCCCTGTTGAAGCAGCGGGCCGAGGAGCTCAACCCTGGCGGTGTCCGGTTCGGCAACGAGCTCGTCGCCCTCGAGCAGGACGACTCCGGTGTCGTCGCGACCATTACCGACCGGGGAACGGGGCGTCAGTACCGCGTGCGGTGCGAGTACCTGATCGGCGCCGACGGCGGCCGCACGGTCGGCACGCTGCTCGGCGTCGGCATGGACGGCCTGCGCGACGTGATGCGGACGGTCAGCATCCACATGAGCGCCGACCTGTCCCCGTGGCTGCACGACCCCGAGGTGCTGATCCGCTGGATCGTGCACACGCGCTACGGCGGCGCGTTCAGCGTGCTCGTCCCGATGGGCCCTGACAGCTGGGGGCCCGACTCGGAGGAGTGGGTGGTCCACATGAACTTCCCACCGGAGCTCGAGGAGCAGTTCGACACCGACGAGAAGGTCCTCGCCGTGATGCGCGACCGGCTCGGGATTCCCGACTTCGACCCCAAGGTGCACATGATCACCCGCTGGTCGGTGGAGGGTCTGCTGGCGACGACGACGACGATCGGCCGGGTGTTCCTGGTCGGTGACGCGGCGCATCGGCATCCACCCACCGGAGGGCTCGGCCTCAACAGCGCCATCCACGACGTCTACAACCTCTGCTGGAAGATCGCGCACGTCGCGCAGGGGAAGGCCGGACCGGCACTGCTGTCGACCTACCACCCCGAGCGCTACCCGTCGTTCGCCCGCAACACCCAGCGGTCGATCGAGAACGCGCTCAACCACCTCGCCATCATCGACGCTCTCGGCGTCAAGCCCGATCTCGACGCCGAGACGTGCCACGACAACGTGCTGGAGCTGTGGGACGAGGGGCCGGTCGGGCACGAACGCCGCGTGGCGGTGGCCGGCGTTCTCGCCAGCCAGTCGATGGAGTTCAAGGAGCACAACGTCGAGTACGGCTTCCGCGCGGAATCGTCCGCGGTTCTTACTGACGGCACCCCGGAGCCGGTCAACGAGGACGACGTCCGGATCTACCAGCCTGGCACGCGTCCCGGGTCTCCGCTGCCGCACGCGTGGGTCGAACGCACCGGCGAGCGGCGGGCCCTGCGCGAGGTGGCGCCCCCGACCCACTGGATGCTCATGGCCGGGGAGGACGGTGCCGCGTGGTGCGCGGCGGCGGTGACGGCAGGGGCGGCACGAGGAATCGATCTCGCGGCGTTCCGCGTGGGTCACGTCGGCGGCGACTGGCTCGACCCTCGGCTCGCCTTCGTCCGGGTCCACGAGTTCGGCCGCAGCGGGGCGATCCTGGTCCGGCCCGACCGCGTGGTTGCGTGGCGCTCGTTCACGCCGGACGGGGATCCCCTGGCCCGGATCGGCGCGGCCCTCGACCGGGTGCTCACCAGGGCCGGCTGATCTGGTGCGGGGCGGCGGAGTCCCCTTCGCCGTACGTGGTCAGCCCGAAGGGCCGCCGCGCGCCGGACGCTGCCGCAGGGACGGCGCCGCCGCAGCCAGCCGTGTCGGTGGCTGGCGTCGAGAAAGCTGCGCACACAACCAGGTAGTTGCATTTGCTGGTGCCGGCGACGCCCGGGC
>JADGPB010000424.1 GCA_017882655.1 Propionibacteriales bacterium | reverse complement strand
TGACGAGGCGCTGTCGGGCGTCGGCTTCCTCGACCTGTACGGAGGCAGCGGAGGGGTGGCGATCGAGGCGGCCAGCCGCGGCGCCGGCCCCGTACGGCTGGTCGAACGCGACGCGAGGGTCGCTTCGGTCGCCCGCCGCAACGCCGAGCATGTGGGGGCGAGCGTGCAGGTCACGACGTCGTCCGTGAGCGGTTTCCTCGTTCATGCGGCGGACGATCCGTACGACATCGTCTGGCTCGACCCGCCCTACGCACTCGCCGACGAAGAGCTCTCGGCTGTGGTCGGCTCGATCCTGGGTCGAGGCTGGCTCGCCGCGGACGGACTGCTCGTGATCGAACGGTCCAGCCGTACGCCTGAGCCGGTTCTCCCACCCGAGCTGGATGACATCTGGGCTCGCCGCTACGGTGAGACGACGATTCACTACGCCACAAGGAAGGTGGACAGGTGAGAGCAGTCGTGCCGGGGTCCTTCGACCCCATCACGAACGGTCATCTCGACGTGATCAGGCGGGCCCGGGTGATCTTCGACGAAGTGGTCGTCGCGGTCGGTGCCAACTCGAGCAAGAGGTACCTGTTCGAACCCGCCGAGAGGCTCGCGCTCGTGCGGGAAGCCACCGCTGACATCGAGGGTGTCACCGTCGAGCCGCTCAGCGGACTGCTCGTCGACTTCTGCCGGATCCACGACGTGGGCGCTGTGGTGAAGGGCGCCCGGGCCGCGACGGACTTCGACTTCGAGGTCGGTATGGCCCGCATGAACCATTCCTTGACCGGAATTGAGACGGTGATCCTGCCTGCCGCCGCACAGTGGTCGTACGTTTCCAGCACACTGGTGCGAGAAGTCGCAACGTTGGGCGGTGACGTGGCACCGTACGTACCCGCCGTCGTCGCCCAGCGACTTGCCACGAGGAGGGCACATGACTGAGAGCAACGCGCCGGGCGCCGAGGAGGACCAGCTCTCGAAGACCGAGCAGGACCTGGCCAGGCTGAGGGCCATCGTGGTCGACGCGCGGCAGGTACCGATGTCGGCGAGCTGCATGGTCAACCGGGTCGAGGTGCTGAGCCTCATCGACCGCATCGTTGCCGGGCTGCCTCAGGAGATCGAGCGGTCACGTACCGTCATCAGCGAGCAGTTCGCGGCGCACGCTCACGCGCGGGAGCGGGCCGCCGAGATCATCGAGAGCGCACGCCACGAGGCCAAGGAGATCGCCGGGGTGTCAGGAGTGGCTCGCGAGGCGAAGGAGTACGCCGTGACGACTCGCTCCCAGGCGGACGAAGAGGCACGACAGATCCGCGTGGAGGCCGACATGTACGTGGACAGCCGACTGGCGGAGTTCGAGGCGTCCCTGCAGAAGACATCGAGCCAGGTCGTGCTCATGCGCGAGCAGCTGGCCAAGCGGTCGAAGCTCGACGACAGCAACGTCGAGGCGCTGCCGAGCATCTGACACACGCCAGGCGGAGGTCGTCGCCGATTGGCACAAGCCATGTACGGACAGGTAAGGTTCATCGTCGGTGTCACCAAACCCGTCCGTCCGTCGAAGGGGTACGAGATGACTCACCGTCGTCAGCCTGACCCACGCTCCAGTCTCGTCATCGAGACTCATGAGCTGGCGAGGTCGACTGGGACGATGAAGCATCTTGTTCGTACCGCTCAGGCGCCCGCGGATCTCCGGATCGGTGTCATCGGTGTACCCGAAGGTTCACCGGTCGAGCTCGAAGTCAAGCTCGAGGCGGTGGGCGAGGGGGTACTGGTCACCGGGACCGCAGTGGTCGCGTTGGCCGGGGAGTGCACACGCTGCTTGAAGCCGATCTCAGATTCGATGGAGATCGACATCCAGGAGCTGTTCTACTACCCGGGTAACGAACCCGACGACGAGGCGGCACGGAACGAGGGAGAACGCATCGACCTCGAACCGGTCCTCCGAGACGCCGTGGTGCTGGACTTACCGTTCGCACCGCTGTGCACCGAGGATTGTCGGGGCATCTGCCCGGTCTGCGGAGCAGATCTCAACGACGATCCCGACCATGGTCACGACGACGACATGGATCCCCGCTGGGGCGATCTGCAGCAGTGGTCGACCACGCAGGAATAGCAGTATCGCCAGGCATGGCGCCTGGTCTGGACGAGGAGTTATCTGATGGCAGTTCCCAAGCGGCGGTTGTCGCGCAGCAATACGCGCTCTCGCCGGTCGCAGTGGAAGGCCACCGTGCCGACCCTTGCGACCTGCAGCAACCCGGCATGCAAGGCCCTGCACCTACCCCACACGGCGTGCCCGACGTGTGGCCAGTACGGGGCGAAGGGCACCCGTCGGCAGGTGCTTGAGGTCTGAGAATCGGGCCATGAGCCAGGTTCTCGCGGTACTCAACCAGCTGGGAATCGATCTCGACCCCCAGCTCTATCGGCTTGCCGTCACGCACCGGAGCTGGGCGTACGAGAACGGTGGTGTGCCCACCAACGAGCGTCTCGAGTTCCTCGGCGACGCCGTCCTGGGTGTCGTCGTCACCGAGCACCTCTATCTTTCCTTCCCGCACGAGCCGGAGGGCATCCTTGCGAAGCTGCGGGCCGCAGTTGTCAACGCCCAGTCGCTCGCGATGGTCGCCCGTTCGCTCGAGCTCGGCCGCGAGCTTCTCCTGGGTCGTGGCGAGGCCACCACAGGTGGCCGGGACAAGGCGTCGATCCTCGCCGACACCTTGGAGGCCGTGATCGGGGCGGTCTTCCTCCAGCACGGCGTCGGCGCCGCGGGGCAGTTCGTCCACGCGCTGTTCGACCCGGTTGTCGATGACGCGGCGACGCTCGGTGCCGGACTCGACTGGAAGACCAGCCTTCAAGAGCTCTCCGCCACCCTTTCTCTGGGCGTCCCCAGCTACCAGGTCAGCGAATCGGGCCCCGACCACGACAAGCGGTTCGAGGCGTACGCGGTCTTGGGCGAGGAGCGGTACGGGCCGGGCCG
>JADGPB010000423.1 GCA_017882655.1 Propionibacteriales bacterium | reverse complement strand
GATCTGGCCGACGATCGTCTCAGAGATCGCCTTCTCGCCGAGCTGGGCGAGCTGCTCCGTGAAGCGGTTGTACGCGAGGACGGCCTGCCGCTCGGTCGCAGCGCCCGTGAGGTAGTACAGCAACCGGCTGATCTCCTGGATCGCCGGCAGGTGAGCCAAAGCGCCAAGCAGCTTCATCCGCATCGGAATGCCCATGAAGACCTCGGAGGGTGGCAGCCCGAGGTCCACTTGGAGCCGGTCGAGGATCACCCCGTGCGCGATCTCCTGCGGCTGCCACACGTCCTGGTAGAAGTAGCGGTCGACCTCGGAGACGCCCGGCAGCAGCGTCAGCAGCTCCAGGACGTTGCGATCCACCTCGAGCTCGACGCGAGCGAGGTAGTCGATGACGGGTGCGAAGCGCTCACGCACCACGACTGGGTTGACGATCGTCCGGTCGACGGAGTCGAGGCGGATGGGCGGGTGCTCGTCCTCCAGCTTCCGGACGTGCTCGACGATCGACGTCGTGGTGATCAGTGAGCGAGCCATCAGCGGAGCATAGCCGCGGTTTCACAAGAACGGAACAATCATTCTGTTTCGTTGGGGTGACGTTCACATCCCCCGGATGGCCCGCAGGACCCGGCGAGGATCGCCCTCAGGACGGATCCGCAGCAGGATCGCTCCCCTCGTCGCCCCCCGGGTTGGCCGGCACGATCGCGCGGATCACCGAACCGTCCTCGCGGACCGATCCCTCGATGTCGCGTATCGACGGCCGGCCCTTGAGCACCGGCACCGGAGTCAGGGCCACGACCACCGGCGCGTCCGCGGTCACGGTGACCGCGTTGCCCTGGACGTTGAGAGTGACGGGTTCCGCTGCAGGAGTCTCGAGCGAGAAACAGATGGTGCCCTTCTCGATCCGTACCCGCGTCCGCGTCCCCTGCACGGTCACCGGGAAGCTGAGGAACTCCCAGTCCGCCGGCAGCCGCGGGTCGAACGACCACACGGACAGATAGTCCCGCATCCCACCGAAGCCACCGACCAGTGCGCTCCACACGCCGCCCACTGACGCGACGTGCACGCCCGCATCGGCGTTGTGGTGGAGGTCTGCGAGATCGACGTAGAGCGCCTGCTTGAAGTAGGTCACCGCGAGCTCGGCGTAGCCCACCTCGGCCGCGATGATCGACTGCACGACTGACGACAACGTGGAGTCTCCGGTGGTCAGCGGGTCGTAGTAGTCGAAGTCGGCCCGCTTCTGCTCAGGGGTGAACTCGTCCCCCTGCAGGTACAGCGCCAGGACCACGTCTGCCTGCTTCAGCACCTGGTGGCGATAGATGACGAGCGGGTGGTAGTGGAGGAGCAGAGGCCTCATCTCGATCGGGGTGTTCGGGAGGTCCCACACCTCCTTCTCCAGGAATGCGTCGTCCTGCGGATGGATCCCGAAGGCCTCGTCGTACGGGATGTGCATGGCGTCTGCAGCACTCGAGAACTCTTCGATCTCGTCGTTCGTCAACGACAGGCGCCGCACCGCCTTCTCGTACGCCGCCGGGTCGCGCTGCTCAAGGTCGCGCAGCTGGCGCACCGCCGCCCGGAGGTTCGCCCGCGCCATGACGTTGGTGAAGAGGTTGTCGTTGACGACCGTGGTGTACTCGTCGGGCCCTGTGACGCCGTGGATGTGGAACAACGCGTGTCCGTCGAACCTGCGCCAGAACCCTAGGTCGGCCCAGAGTCTCGCCGTCTCCACGAGGATGTCGATGGCCTCGCGAGCCAGGAAGTCGACGTCGCCCGTCACCGCCACGTACTGCGACAAGGCGTGCGCGACGTCCGCGTCGATGTGGTACTGCGCCGTGCCCGCCGCGTAGTACGCGGACGCCTCCTCCCCGTTGATCGTCCGCCAAGGGAACAGGGCGCCGCGCTGGTTGAGCTCGCCGGCCCGCCGCCTCGCCGCGTCGAGCATGCTGTAGCGGAAGCGGAGCGCGTTGCGGGCGTACTGAGGCGACGTGTACGTGAGGAAGGGAAGCAGGTAGATCTCCGTGTCCCAGAAGTAGTGCCCGTCGTAGCCGGAACCCGTGACGCCCTTCGCTGGGATCCCGACTCCCTCGGCCCGTGCCGCCGCCTGGATGACTTGGAAAAGGTTCCACCGCACGGCCTGCTGCAGCTCCGGCTGGCCGCCGATCTCGACGTCGCTCCGCTCCCAGAACGCGTCGAGCCAATCGCGCTGGGCAGCGAACGTCGCCTCGGTGCCGGTCTCCTTCACCCGGTCGAGCGTGCGACGGCAGCGGTCGACGAGTTCTCTCGTGGGCACGCCGCGGGACGTGTGGTAGCCGACGACCTTCGTGATCCGCGTGGTGACGCCGGGTGTGGCCTGGACCCGGAACACATGCTTGGCGATGTCGTCCTCGATCTGGCTCCGCTCCTCGTACGGGTCAGAGGTCTCGATCGAGTGATCCGCGGCTACGGCCAGCGTCATCCCGGAGGACGTCACGGAGTACGACAGCACCGCACGGCCGCCGCCTTCCCACTTCGAGTGCGGCTGCAGCACCCGCCCTGCGAGGTTCGCGGCTCGGCGCGGATCCCAGCCTCGTCCCATCGCCTGCGAGGCCACATGGAACTCGTCCTCGCCGTCCTGCCTGTTGAGGATCTCACAGCTCACCGTCACCGGGGCCGCCTGATCGAGCATCGTGATCTCGTAGTCCATCACCGCAAGGTGCCGCTCCGTGAACGACACCATCCGGCGCGAGCGCAGCTTGACGCGCTTGCCCGCCGGGGTACGCCACACGAGCTCCCTGGTCAGCACGCCGTCGCGGAACGAGAGGCTGCGCTCGTAGGTCTCGAGCTCCGCGACGCTCAGGAGCAACGGCTCGTCGTCCACGTACAGCCGCATGGTCTTGGCGTCGGGGGCGTTCACGATGGTCTGGCCGACCGTCGCGAAGCCGTACGCGGCCTCCGCATGGTGGATCGGCCACACCTCGTG
>JADGPB010000422.1 GCA_017882655.1 Propionibacteriales bacterium | reverse complement strand
CTCGTCGGGCTCGACGGCATAATCTTCGCTCCCCTGCTCCACGTGAGCTGGGCCCACTTGGCCGCCAACTCCCTACCGCTGTTCGTGCTCGGCACCGCGCTGTGGACCAGCGGGCTGCGGCAGTGGATCGTCACCACCGCTACTGCCTGGGTCACGTCCGGCCTCCTCGCGTGGCTGCTCACACCCATCCACTACGTCGTCATCGGCGCCTCAGGGGTGATCTTCGGCTGGATCACGTACCTGATCGTCCGCGGCTACCTGAGCCGCCGCTGGCAGCACATCGTGCTCGGCCTGATCGTGGCGTTCGCGTACGGCTCCGTGCTGCTGGGCGTGTTCCCGATGAGCACGGGCGTCTCGTGGCAGAGCCATCTCGGTGGCGCGATCGGCGGCATCCTCGCCGCCTGGCTCCTGTTCCGCCGCGAGCGCAAGCGTCAGGCCCGGCGCCCGGTGATCTGACGGTCGGAGTTTTGCCTGTGAGGTCGCCCCCACCCCGCGACTCCACAGGCAAAAACCCCCACCTCACAGGCAAAACTTCCACCGCACAGGCATTCCGTCCGGGAGCTACGCCTCGGCGTCGGCAGGGTTCGACTGCTCCCATGCCCGATAGCGGCGGTTGCGAAGGCCCAGGACCACGGCTGCCAGCAGCGACGCGACGAGCGACGCGACCAGCACGCCGACCTTGGCGTCGTCGTGCGCCAGGTGGTCCGTCGGGAAGCTCAGCTCGGCAACCAGCAGTGACACGGTGAAGCCGATTCCGGCGAGTACGCCGACGCCCATGATGTCCGGCCAGCCGATGCTCTCGTCGAGCGAGAGGTGCCGCGAACGCGTGACCAGGAACGACGTCGCGACGATCCCGACGGGCTTGCCGAGGACGAGGCCGGCGATGATCCCGAGCGTCACGGGGTCGCGCAGCGAGGCGCCGAGGCCCGACAGGCTCCCGACGGTCACGCCGACGGAGAACAGGGCGAACACCGGCACGACGAACCCTGCCGAGATCGGTCGGATCACGTGATCCAGCGTGTCGGCGAGTGCCGGCTGGTTCGAGTCCTCCTGGCGCTTGCGGAGGACCGGCACGCACATGCCGAGCGCCACACCTGCGACCGTCGCGTGGATGCCGGACGCGTGGACGAGCGCCCACGCCACCGCCGCGATCGGCAGCAGGATCACGACCAGGCTCCAGCGCCGGGCGGAGAAGAACGCCGGCCAGCGCTGTACGAGGAAGGCGAACGCGCCGATCGGCAGCAGCGCCAGGAGCAACGCGACGACGTTGATCGAGGCCGTGTACGCGACGGCGATGATGATGATCGCGATGAGGTCGTCCACCACCGCGAGCGTCAGCAGGAACGTACGCAGCGCTGCGGGCAGGTGCGACGAGATGATCGCCAGTACGGCAAGGGCGAACGCGATGTCCGTGGCCGCCGGTACAGCCCAGCCACGCAGGCCGTGACCGTCGGCGTTGAGCGCGAGGTAGATGAGGACCGGTACGAGCACGCCGCCCGCGGCAGCCGCCACCGGCACGATCGCGGTCGCCGGTGAACGGAGGTCGCCCGCGACGAACTCGTGCTTCAGCTCCAGCCCGATGAGGAAGAAGAACACCGCGAGGAGCCCGTCCGCCGCCCACTCCCCGACCGTGAGGTGGATGTGCAGCGACGCCGGCCCGAAGGCGGTATCGCGGAGTGCGTTGTACGAGGTGGCCCAGGGCGAGTTGGCCCACACCAGCGCGATGACGGCAGCGCCGACGAGCACGAACCCGCCCACCGTCTCCGTACGCAGCAGCTCGGCGACCCGCCGCAGCTCACGACGGCTTCCGCGGGCGAAGGCCCTGGCGACGGGTGCTGGTGTGATCATGTGCGGCTCCGGACGTGTGCGTACGACTGCCGACCAGACTTCCCGGCGAACCTTGCGGTCAGCCTATCTGAAGCCCTCGGACGGCCTCAGTGCCGTGATCAGATCGGCGGCAGGGCCCAGACGTGCCACCCGGTCAGCCAGATCTCGCACTTGCCTCCGGGTGCGTACGCGAATCACCGGATGCCCTGACGCGACCAAGCGGGCCAGCACCCGGGGGCGCATCTGGTGACGGAACGTAGCGACGTAATACACGAATCCGCGATCGAACCGGTCCGTGTGGGACGCATCCTCGACACGTCGGCCTCGATGCCGCACCTGCCTCCCGAGGACGCCGGCGAGGCAGACGACGACCGGCAGATCGAGAAGGACGACAAGGTCCGCCAATGCCAGCCGATCGTCCATCGTGCCGAGATAGTTCCCGTCGGCGACCCAGTCGGGTGTCCCGGTGAGTCGTTCGCGGACCTCGCGACGGAACACCTTGTCGGATCGGATTGTGCCGGACGCGTCGTAGCGGTACAGGTCGAGATGGACGACGGGGATGTGCAGCGCGTCAGCCAGGCGAAGGGCCAGCCAGGTCTTGCCTGACCCGCCGTTTCCGACGACCGCAACCCGCGTCACTTCTTGTCGGAGGCTTCCCCGCCGGTGCTCAGCGCGGCGACGAAGGCCTCTTGCGGTACCTCGACGCGGCCGACCATCTTCATGCGCTTCTTGCCCTCTTTCTGCTTCTCCAGCAGCTTGCGCTTGCGCGAGATGTCGCCGCCGTAGCACTTCGCGAGCACGTCCTTGCGTACAGCCCGTACGGTCTCCCGCGCGATCACGCGGGCGCCGATCGCGGCCTGGATCGGCACCTCGAACTGCTGGCGCGGGATGAGGGTCTTGAGCTTCTCGGCCATCATCACGCCGTAGCTGTACGCCTTGTCCTTGTGCACGATCGCGCTGAACGCGTCGACCGGTTCGCCGTGCAGGAGGATGTCGACCTTGACGAGGTCCGACTCCACATCTCCCATCGGCTCGTAGTCGAGCGAGGCGTAGCCCTTGGTACGGGACTTGAGCGCGTCGAAGAAGTCGTACACGATCTCCGCGAGCGGCAACGTGTAGTGG
>JADGPB010000045.1 GCA_017882655.1 Propionibacteriales bacterium | reverse complement strand
AAGCGCGACTTCGAGGTCCACGCGGAGATCGCCAAGGCCCTCGGCCCGTACAAGCTGAGCCTGCACTCCGGATCCGACAAGTACTCGACCTATCCGCTCTTCGCCGAGGCGACCGGTGGCCTGGCCCACCTCAAGACGGCCGGTACGAGCTGGGCCGAGGCCCTACGCGTGATCGCTCGCCACGACGGCGACCTCATGCGTGAGATCGTCCAGCTCTCCCTGGACAGCTTCGAGCAGAACCGCAAGAGCTACCACCTGTCGTGCGACCCGGCCAAGGTCCCGACCAACCCGACGGACGCCGAGCTCGCGACGCTGCTCGACGTCATCGACAGCCGCCAGGTGCTGCACGTCGGCTACGGAGCGATCCTCGAGGCGTTCAAGCCCCGCATGTACGAGGTGTGGCAGGCCCACGACGAGGAGCTGTACGGGATCATCGAGGAGCACTTCATCAAGCACCTCGCCCCCTTCGTGCGGTAACTCATAGAGCCTTCACAGCCCCCCGGTATTGGAGGCGCACCGCGACGAGCGCACACTGGACGATGAGGCCTTCTGTGAAAGGTCCACTGAACCGAAAATGATCGCCGTGATCGCGGCAATAGGAGGGGGAACCTATGCGTCACCAAATGCCTGGCCACTCGGTCGGGATGTTGCCCTACATCTTGCAGGGCGTCTTCAGCCTCATCTTCCTCGCGCTGCTCGTCACGCTGGTGATCGTGCTCGTGAAGAAGTACCGCAAGGGCAAGCTCCACCTGCCCAACTTCGTGGCCGCGCCGAACGTCGAGTCCGACCCGTACCTGAGCGCGCTCAAGCTGCTCAACGAGCGGCTCGCGAACGGCGACATCGACGTCGACGACTACTACGCACGCCGGACGGCACTCAAGGGTCCTGACCCCGCCGCCCAGGCCTGACCTCCGGCAGGACTCGGGGGTAACTCACTCTCCGGGCGGAGGGTTGGTGGACGAGCGGTGGACGATGGTGCACGCCTCGAATGTCCGAGCGGGCAGGTCGCCCACGGTTCGTCCCAGCGTGTGTTGCGCCGCGATCCGGCCCATCTCGTAGAAGGGGATCCGCACCGTGGTGAGGGCCGGGGCCAGGTCGGCAGCCAGGGGCTCGTCGTCGTAGCCGACCACCGAGACATCGTCAGGGATCCTCAGCCCCAGTCGAGCTAGGGCGATGTACGCGCCGGTAGCCATCTGGTCGTTCCCCATCAGGAGCGCCGTGGGGCGCTTCTTCGCCTGCATGACCCGCATGGTGATCTCGTACCCGCTGTCGATGCGGTAGTTCCCGAGGTGGATTGGACTCTTGTCAGGGTCGATGCCGGCCGCCTCCAAGCCCTGCTTGAAACCGCGGATCCGCATCTTGGTTGCCCAGGCGCCTTCGCGGCCTGCGATGAACGCGATTCGGCGGTGCCCGAGTGAGAGCACATGTTCGACTGCGGCGCGTCCGCCCGCGATCTCGTCAGGGAGGATCGCCGGCAGCGAACCGCTCTGTGGAAAGGCGTTGATCAGGAGGGTCGGGGTCTGCGGCGCGATCGTCGGGAAGTCCACCTGGCGTGTCCCCATGGCAGCGAAGATCAGCGCGTCCACGCGTCGGTCGACAAGATCTTCCACGGCGGCCTGAAGCCGACTGGGGTTGCGTGTGGTGTTGACCATGATGAGGAGGGAGCGCTTCTCCCAGGCCAGGTCGTGGATAGCGGCGACCATGGGGCCTGAGAAGCCCTCCGTGGCGATCTCGTCGGTGAGGAAGCCGATGGTGTCGGTGGTCCCCGTTCGAAGCCCTTGAGCCGTCCGGTTCGGGCGATAGTTGAGGTTCTGAACGCTTGCGAGTACGCGCTCGCGCGTCTCGTCGCTGATCCTCGAGCCACGACCATTCAAGATCAGCGACACCGTGGTGGGCGAGACGCCTGCATCGCGTCCCACGTCGGCCATGGTGGGCCGGGGCTCAGGCTTCCCCTTCATAGTCCTGGCTTCAGTGGTCTCAGTGGTCAGTCAACCGGGAGCAGGGACCGAGGTCAACGGCGGGGTCTCGCGGCGATCCATCACGGTTTCGTAACGCCAGGGGCCACCGCTGGTAAATCGTTTGACTAAGAGTTCTCCGAGGTGCACAGTGTGCGTCAGGTAAATCGTAATACCTGATGTCCGGCACTGGGGCCGGACGTCGATCCCGCAGATCCACAGGAGAATCATGCGCAGGAGAACAATCGTCGGCTTTGCTGGCGCCATCGCGATCAGCCTGGCGACGTCAGGCTGTCTGAGCACGCCGGCTGCAACCAAGTCGGCCTCTGCCGAGACGGCCAAGGACACCGTCTCGATCATGTACGCGTTCGGCAGCGCCCAGGACACCGCGTTCCGCAAGGACATGGACGCAGTCGGCCAAGAACGGCATCAAGATCAACTACATCCAGTCGGACAGCTTCGAGACGCTGATCCAGACCAAGGTCGCATCTGGCGAACTCCCCGACATCGCGATCTTCCCGCAGCCTGGCATCCTCAAGGGCTTGGCGACGAAGGGCAAGCTGGCGGAGCTGAGCACCCAGGTAGACGTCGCGTCCGTCCAGAAGGACATCCTTCCGGGCTTCCTCAACGCCGCGACGGTGAATGGGAAGGTCTACGGCGCGCCCATCTCGATGAACGTCAAGTCGCTCTACTGGTACGACAAGGCGAACTTCTCCGCCGCCGGGTTGACGGTGCCCAAGACACAGGCTGACTTGGACGCGCTCATCACCAAGGTCAAGGCGAACGGCAAGACCCCGCTCTGCTACGGGATGGAGTCCGGCTCGGCCACCGGATGGGCGGGTACGGACTGGATCGAGGACTACATGCTCCAGACCAACACCCCTGAGGTATACGACAAGTGGGTGAGCCACGACGTGAAGTTCGACAGCCCTGAGGTCCGCAAGGCCTTCGACCTCTACAACAAGACCATCATGACCGACGGCAACGTCTTCGGTGGAGCCAAGAACGCGGCGTCCGTCACCTTCTCCAAGGCGTTCAATCCGATGTTCGAGAAGGACCCGGGGTGCTACCTGCTCAAGCAGGGCAACTTCATCACGTCGTTCTTCCCGAAGGATGTCCTCGCCAACCTCGACCAGCGCGTCGGCGTGTTCGCTACTCCAAGCGTCAACGGGCAGAACCCGATGGAGGGCGGCGGGGACCTCGCTGCAGCCTTCACGTCGAACGACAAGAACGTCAAGAAGGTCATGAACTTCCTGGTGAACGACCCCACCTTCGGGGTGGAGATCGCGAAGTCAGGGGCTGCATTGTCCCCGCACAAGTCGTTCGACAGTGCGAACTACCCGAACGACGTCACCCGAGAGGTCGTGAAGGCAGCTCAGGTAGCCTCCGTCTTCCGATTCGACGCCTCGGACCAGATGCCTGGTGCGGTGGGATCGAAGTCCTTCTGGACAGGCATGGTCGACTACACGTCGGGGACCAAGAAGCTCGATGACGTCCTCACGACGATCGACAAGTCCTGGCCCACGTCCTGACGAATCATCACCGACCGCCCGCCCGGGTGTACCTCCGCCCGGGCGGGTCCTCACCTGTGAGAAAGGAGTAGGGCGTGGACATGGCCACCAAGATCCCGGGAGCGCTCGTCGCAGTCCTTGTGGGTGTCGCGGGAGCAATCCTGCTCTTCTGGGTGCTCAACAAGCTGGTCGAGATGCTCCCCTCGGCCTTGGAGACACGTCTCAAACCGTACGCATTCCTTCTGCCGGCCATCGCGGTGATCGGCACACTCCTCATCTACCCAGCCATCACCACCATCTACGCGAGCCTCCTCAACGACGACTCGACTGTTTTCGTCGGACTCAAGAACTACGTGCGCCTCTTCGGCAGCGACACGTTCCTCTCAGCCCTGATCAACAACCTGATGTGGATCGTGATCGTCCCCGCGACCGTCGTGGTGATCGGACTCCTGGTCGCCGTCCTGACAGATCGCATGAGCCCCACCAAGGAGAAGGTCGCCAAGTCGGTGATCTTCCTTCCGATGGCGATCTCGCTCGTGGGAGCATCGACCATCTGGCGCTTCGTCTACGCCTACATGCCCGACAAGAACCATCAGATCGGGCTCATCAACGGCATCTTGGTCGCTCTGGGAGGGGAGCCGCAGGCGTGGCTCCAGATCACGACCCTTCGGTTCAACACGATCCTCCTGATGGTTGCGTACATCTGGACGCAGGCCGGGTTCGCCATGGTGTTGCTCTCGGCCGCCATCAAGTCCGTGCCGGAGGACACGATCGAAGCGGGCCGCATCGATGGGGCCAGCGAGGTCGCGGTGTTCTTCCGCATCGTCGTCCCACAGGCGTGGCCCACCGTGGTCACAGTCTTCATCACGGTACTGATCGGCGTCATGAAGGTCTTCGACATCGTCTACGCGATGACGAACGGCAACTTCGATACCGACGTGATCGGGAACGCCTTCTTCAACGCGATGTACTTCTCGGGCGACCGGGGGGCCGCCTCCGCCATCGTCGTGATCCTCATGATCGCGATCGTCCCGATCATGGTGTACCAAGTGCGCCAATTCCGCGCCCAGGAGCAGAGCCGATGACGATGACCACAGCTGACGACACGACCCGCGAGGTCGTCGTCAAGCGCAAGAGCGGGCGGGGCGTCGGGAAGGCAGGGAAGGCAGGGTGGCTGGTCGAGTCCGCTGTCCTCATCCTGTGTCTCTTGTGGCTGGTGCCCACTGTCGGCCTCTTCATCACGTCAGTGCGGTACGCGGATGCGGCGAATCAGTCAGGCTGGTGGATGTGGATCGCCAACCCGCTCGCGGTGACGATGGAGAACTACAAGGAAGTGCTGACCGGCGGCCCGAACCCCATGGGCTTGGCGTTCGTCAACAGTGTGACGGTAGCCGTGCCGTCGACCGTCATCCCCATTCTGATGGCGGCCTTCGCCGCCTACACCTTCACGTTCATGGAGTTTCGCGGTCGCGACACGCTGTTCGTCATCGTCGTCGGGCTGCTCGTGGTGCCTAACCAAGTCGCGATGGTTCCGTTGTCCGTGCTGTTTCAGAACTGGGGGCTCAACGGTTCGTTCGTGGCCGTCTGGCTAGCCCATACGGGCTTTGGCATGCCTTTGGCGGTGTACATCCTCCGCAACTTCATGGCGTCGCTGCCGCGCTCCGTCATCGAGTCGGCCAAAGTCGATGGCGCATCCCATTTCCAAACGTTCTGGCGGCTGATCGTGCCGATGTCAGTGCCCGCGCTTGCCTCGTTCGCGATCTTCCAGTTCCTATGGGTCTGGAACGATCTGTTGGTGTCGCTGATCTTCCTCGGGCCTGGGGAGAACCAGGTCATGACCATGGCACTCGCGCAGATGCTCGGAGATCGTGGACAGGGCTGGCAGCTCCTCACCGCAGGTGCCTTCCTGACCATGACGCTTCCGATCATCGTGTTCGTGTCGCTGCAGCGGTACTTCGTTCGGGGTCTGATGAGCGGGGCAGTGAAGGGGTAGTCGGCAGGCCTGTAGCCCCGCGAAGGCGCCGCTGCCACGCCTGAACCGGAAGCGAGGTTCATGAGACTCATCCCACGTTGCGGGAGAAACGCACGCGCGGACGGCAGACTCCGCCTCGCGAAGATCTGTGCACGGGAGGTGTGAGGTGGGCGAAGAGTCGCTGTGGGTCCGGTCCGAAGTCTCCGGAGTACCAACGTGGTCGACGGGAACTCCACGCCCTGCGACCCGGGCGGCGATCATCGTCCGCGCGGGCATCGCCGACGAGACCCCCGAGACACGCGGCTGGCTCGCCGTCGCCAAGGACCTCGCTCTGTGCGTCACGCCTCCCGACGGCATCACCGCCAAGGGCAGCGTCCGCGGTCTGTACACCAGCCTCGTCGTCCGGGCTGCACCCGAGAAGCTTGCCGACGGGCTGCGGTGGGTGCTCGGCCGGTTCATGAAGCCCGATCTCGACCTGCTGGCCCAGATCACCGCCACGCGTACCGCCGCCGCCCGTACACCCAACATCTTCGGCCAGCTGCTGCGCCGTGAGCTGGGAGCGCACGGGTACGGACTCGCGGGCTTCCCCGAGTACGGGGTCGCTCGTCTCGACAGCAGCACGATGCGCTGGTTCACCTCGGTCGTCTACACGGCGGAGAACATGGCGATCTGCTTCGACGGCGTCGTACCGGACGGTCTCGAGCTGATCGTCGGCTCGGACGAGCGCTGGTCCCCACCGGAGCGGACCATTCAGGCCAGGCGGCGACCTGCCGTCACAGAGGTTGACGGCACCGATGTGGGCCTCCTCGGCATCGTCACGGAGGGCCGCGTCGCGTACGTCCTGGGCAAGGTCGTAGCCGAGCGCACCACCCGTCGACTGCGTCAGCAGCGTCCGAACGACCCGCCCGCTAAGGCGCACGTCTCGCGCCTCGACGACGTCCGTTCAGCCGTTCTGTTGACCGCTTCGGCCAAGGAGACACCGGCGAACTTCATCCACGGCTGC
Organism: Propionibacteriales bacterium; assembly: GCA_017882655.1. Lineage (GTDB taxonomy): Bacteria > Actinomycetota > Actinomycetes > Propionibacteriales > Propionibacteriaceae > Fen-668. Next base: position 4,116 of record JADGPB010000045.1, on the reverse strand, counting down.
TTCGAGGCAGCACTTCGCGACGTGGTCCGTACCGGCGCCATGCCGCACGAGCTCGATGACCTCGTCGTCGAGACGCGCCGCCGCGTCTCGGACCCGTCGCAGCACTTCGAGATCCTGCAGCACGCCGCCATCGACGACCTGCTGGGCCTGCCGGCACTGTCGCCGTTGGACATGCTCAAGAAGGCCGAGAGCGTCACGCCGATCGAGGTTGCGGAGCTGGCCGTACGGGTCCAGGACCGTCATCTCGTCGGGCTGCCACGAGGCAGCGACCTGGACAACCCGTTCGGGATGACGGTCGACGAACCGGTGGTCGGGCGCGCCCGGGGCGAAGGCCCGGCGGCCCACGCGTCGCTGTCCAGCGCCTACCCGAACCGAGCGGCGTACGTGATGCCGAGCCTCATCCACCTTCGGTACGACCAGCAGTCCGGCCTCGACATCCCCGCGGCGGACATCGTGCTGCTCCTGGCGTACGGCGACGGAGGCCGCGTGGTCATCACCCGTGACGGCTTCGAGCACGCGATCGAGCCGACCATGTACGAGCGGGGGCCGCAGCTGGTCGGTGCGATCGACTCGATGGTTCCCGCCGACCTGCGCGTCGCCCTGCCCGCACGCGACGACGTCCCGCAGCCGGAGATCGCGCCGAAGAAGACGGTGTGGAAGTCGGTGAAGAAGAGGGTGGCGCCGATCGCGGCGACCCTCCCGCTTCGTGGCCAGAAGACCACGCAGTTCGACGTCGCAGGACGACTGACGGGCTGGGCTGACGCAGATCGGCCCTAATGGGTCGTCGGGTCGTTCTCCCGGCCGAGCATGACGAGGGACCTCGTCGGTACGTGGGCGATCGCCCAGAGGAACGGCCGGTCCACGCTGAACGTCAGCGTCGGCATCGAGGTAGCGGATGCGCCGCCGGCCGTCACTGCCGCACCTTCGGCACCCTTCTCGTCGACCGCGAGAACTGCCTTGTGCTGGACGAAGCTCAGGAACAGCGACCGGTCGCCGGTGATCCCCGAGAAGTCGGCGACTCCGTCCTTCCATGCGTCGACGAGCCCGAGCCCGGTGAGCGAGCTCTTCAGCGACTGCGCGAACTCGACGCGGAACTTCGGCAGTGCGAGCTGCAGCTCGGTCCTTTCGGCGTCGAGCACGTCGCAGAGGTCGGACAGACCGGTGAGCGTCAGCGGCCCGTCGCTGGTGGGCAGCGCGACGATGAACGCCAGGTCCTCGTGACGGAACGGCAGAGCGATCGAGGTCAGCGAGCCCGTCTGCAGGTACTTCAGGTACGGCATCCCGTGCATCATGTCGACGCTCACCCGGCTGCCGGACCCTGTACGGAACGGCTCCTTCGAGGTCGAGGACTCCATGAACGGGGTCGCCCAGGACCCCTTGATGTGGACCGCGTTGCCGACGACGACCCGGGTGTCGGTCGTGACCATGGACCGGTCGACGATCGTCGGGATGAGCCCTTCGGTAGCCAGGTCGGCCCAGCTGTTGATCGTGGTGACTGTTCCCGCGGGATCGTTGATGAAGTCCGCGAGCCGTACCCCCGCGCCGTACCACCTCTTCATCGCCTCGAGGAAGGGCTGCTCCCAGCGGCCCTTCTGGAGCCACATGGCGTTCCAGAAGGTCAGCACGGTGCCCTTCTGCCCCTGGAGCGCGGAAAGCCGCTGGCTCAAGCCGTTGAGCTCGACGTTGAGGGCGCTGATAGGGGAGCCGAGGACCTTCTCGAACTCGGTACGGGTCGTGGTCGATGCACCGTTGCCCAGCATCGCCAGCACCACGGCGATGGATGCGGGCGAGACCACGACGTTCCCGTCCGGCATCGCGTCGAGGAGCCTGGCCGCGAACCGCGAGAGCGTCGACCGTGCGAGGTCGCCCTGAGGAGCCCTGGCGACGTCCGAGATGGCCATCGGTGGATCTCCCGGTTCGCCGCAGCCCGCCAGGGGCAGCGCCAGCGCGGACAGTCCGAGCAGCTGCAGAGCCGTACGTCGATCCAGGTCCTTCACGATGCATAGACGCTACCGCGCAACGTTCGGTTGACGCGGAATGCCGTGGACTACCGGCTGGTGCTTCGGGCTAGACTCAGCGTCGTCCGCACAGCGACGATGGGGCCATCACCCCGGAGCCGCCGGAAGAACAGCGCGTGAGCGCCCACTAGACCCGGCAGCGGAGACGTACGAGTGGAGGCGGATCGAAGCCTCAAGAAGGGTGGTACCGCGGGGTGCCCGCCGAACGGCGCGCCTCGTCCCTTCGTTGGAGACGACGAAGGAAGCGCCCGATGAGCCAGTACCGCCCGGTCCCGCCGCAGGTCGACCTGCCCGCGATGGAGCGCGAGATCCTGGGTTTCTGGGACGCGCAGGACGTGTTCTCCCGGTCGCTCGAGCAGACGGCGGGCGGCAAGCCGTGGACCTTCTACGAGGGACCGCCGACCGCGAACGGCATGCCCGGCACCCATCACATCGAAGCGCGCGTCTTCAAGGACGTCTTCCCCCGGTTCCGTACGATGCAGGGCTTCCACGTCGACCGCAAGGCAGGCTGGGACTGCCACGGCCTGCCCGTCGAGCTCGCCGTCGAGCAGGAGCTGGGCTTCAACGGCAAGCCGGACATCGAGGCGTACGGCGTCGAGGCGTTCAACGACAAGTGCCGGGAGTCGGTGAGCCGTAACGTCGACGCCTTCGCCGAGCTCACGCAGCGCATGGGCTACTGGGTCAACCTCGACGAGGCGTACTGGACCATGTCGCCCGACTTCGTGCAGTCGGTGTGGTGGGCGCTCAAGCAGATCCACGCGAAGGGCCTGCTGGTCGAGGACTACCGCGTCGCCCCGTACTGCCCGCGCTGCGGCACGACCCTGAGCGACCACGAGCTGGCGCAGGGGTACGAGACGGTGACCGACCCGTCGGTGTACGTACGGTTCCCGCTCACCTCGGGCCCGCTCGCCGGCAAGGCCAGCATGCTCGTCTGGACGACGACCCCGTGGACGCTCGTCGCGAACACGGCCGTCGCCGTGAACCCTGACGTCGCGTACGTGGTCGCGACCGACGGCGAGGAGACCCTCGTCGTCGCCGAGGCGCTCGCGGAGAAGGTGCTCGGCGACGGCTGGCGGCTCGGTCAGACGTACCAGGGCACCGAGATGGAGGGCTGGACGTACGCGCGGCCGTTCGAGCTGATCGACTTCCCCGACGTCGTGGGCGGCACTCACTATGTGCTGCTCGCCGACTACGTCACCACCGAGGACGGCTCGGGCCTGGTCCACCAGGCGCCCGCCTTCGGCGAGGACGACATGCTCACGTGCCGCAAGTACGGGCTGCCGCTGGTCAACCCGATCCGTCCCGACGGGACGTTCGAGGAGTCCGTACCGCTGGTCGGCGGCATGTTCTTCAAGACGGCCGACGCCGTGCTCGTGAAGGACCTCGAGGACCGCGGCCTCATGTACCGGGTGCTCAGCTACGAGCACAGCTACCCGCACTGCTGGCGCTGCCACACGGTGCTGCTCTACTACGCCCAGCCGTCCTGGTACATCCGGACCACGCAGATCAAGGACGCACTGCTGCGCGAGAACGAGCGTACGAACTGGTACCCGGACTCGATCAAGAACGGTCGGTACGGCGACTGGCTGAACAACAACATCGACTGGGCGCTGTCCCGGTCGCGGTACTGGGGCACGCCGCTGCCCATCTGGCGTTGCGCGCACGGCCACCAGGTGTGCGTCGGGTCGCTCGCGGAGCTGTCCGAGCTGACGCATCACGACCTGTCGGAGCTCGACCCGCACCGCCCGTACGTGGACGACGTGACCTTCGCGTGCCCCACCTGCGGCGAACCCTCGACCCGCGTCAAGGAGGTCATCGACGCCTGGTTCGACTCGGGCTCGATGCCGTTCGCGCAGTGGGGCTACCCATACGTGGAGGGCTCGAAGGAGAAGTTCTCTCAAGCGTTCCCGGCCGACTTCATCTGCGAGGCGATCGACCAGACCCGCGGCTGGTTCTACTCGCTGATGGCCGTCGCGACGCTGGCTTTCGACCAGAACTCGTACCGCAACGTCCTCTGCCTCGGCCACATCCTCGCCGAGGACGGCCGCAAGATGAGCAAGCACCTCGGCAACATCCTCGAGCCGATCTCGCTCATGGA
>JADGPB010000044.1 GCA_017882655.1 Propionibacteriales bacterium | reverse complement strand
GGACGCGGCTCGACGGCGCTGCGACGACCGAACTTGCCACCGTGAGCGGCCAGCTCGACGCACGAAGTCGGCTGGCCGGGGGTGCGGTAGTGGGGGTTGAGCCAGATCCCGAGAACTGCGGAGTCTCCACACACCTGCAACAGGCCCGTAGCCTCTGTGCGACCATGTCGCACCTCAGCGCAGCGGTTCATCACGGCTGGAAGGTGAAGACATCACCGCTCGAGGTGTGGGTGACCGTCCCACGGAAACGTCACGTACGGGTTGCGGTGGAGGGTGTCCAGATCCGGTGGGCCAACCTCAGCGCCACGGAACGCGATGCGGGGGTGACCGGTCCCTTGCGTACCGTCCTCGACTGCGCGCGGGTCCTGCCGTTCGATGAGGGCCTGGCGATCGCCGACTCGGCCCTGAGGTCAGGGATGGTGACGGCGTCCAGCCTGCGCAGAGCAGCGGCGAATGCTCGCGGACCCGGGTCCATCGCCATCAGGCGGGTGGCGGCCCACGCCGACGGCCGCGCGAAGAACCCGCTCGAGTCCGTACTTCGGGCACTCGCACTCGCCGCCGGCCTTGACCTCACCCCGCAGCTCGTTGTGGCGGAGCCAGGATTCTTCGCGATCGCGGACCTCGGAGACGAGGAACTGCGACTCGTGGTCGAGGCGGACGGCTTCGAGCACCACGGCACACGCGCGGGACTGCGGGCCGACTGCGCCCGTCACACCGGCTATGCCCTCCATGGCTGGACGTCACTGCGGTTCACGTACGAGGACATCATGCTTTCGCCGGAGTGGGTGGTCTGGGTGCTCTGGTCCTGGCGCACCGGCGCGACCACATCGCCACCGCGCAGAGCAGCGGTCTGAGGTTCGGCGCAGCTGGGCCACCCGCTCGCGCTCCCGGACAGGCAAATGGGGCACCAGTGACAAGTCCCCCGGCATGTCCCGCACCACCAGCACCAATTGCCTGTCGTACGGAGTGAGCTAGTGGCCCCACTCTCACAAGGTGGCTAGCCAGTTGCGCAGGAGGCGTGCGCCGGCGGCGCCGGACTTCTCCGGATGGAACTGCGTGGACCAGACGCGGCCCCACTCCACCGCTGCCACGAAGTCGCATGCCTCGTGGCGCGCCCAAGTGATCGTGGCGCCTTCGGGAAGGTCGGCACGCGACAGGGCTGCGTACGAGTGGACGAAGTAGAAGCGCTGGTCGCTCACGCCGGCGAACATCTCCGTGCCTTCGTCCGGCGTGACCTCGTTCCAGCCCATGTGCGGGAGCCGTACAGCCGGCAGCTGGGTGACGAGGCCCGGGTAGATGCCGCAACCGTCGACGACGTCGCCGTGTTCGTCACCATGGGCGAACAGGACCTGGTGGCCGACGCAGATGCCGAGGATCGGACGGTCCTGCTCGATCCGGCGACGGATGATGCGGTCGCCGCCCACAGCGAGCAGCCCCTCCATGCACGCGGCGAACGCACCGACGCCCGGCACGACGAGGCCGTCCGCCTCAGTCGCCACGTCCGGATCGGCGGTGAGCACGACATCGGCACCCGCCTCCGCCAGCGCCCGTGTGGCCGAGTGCAGGTTCCCCGACCCGTAGTCGAGGACCGCCACCCGCGGCGCCACCGTCACAGAGCGCCCTTCGTCGACGGGACACCGGTGACCCTGGGGTCAGGCTCGATGGCCGCGCGAAGCGCGCGGGCCAGCGCCTTGTACTGGGCCTCGGCGATGTGGTGCGGGTCGCGGCCGGCGAGGAGCGTGAGGTGGACGCACAGCCCGGCGTTCGTGGCGAGCGAGTCGACGACGTGGCGGGTCATGGAACCGGCGTACGGCACGCCGGAGCCTTTGATGAGCGCGTACTCGTAGCCTTCCGGCTCGCCGGTGCAGGACACGTACGGGCGACCGGCGACGTCCACGACGCACTGCGCGAGGGCCTCGTCGAGCGGGACCAGGGCATCGCCGAAGCGACGGATCCCCTTCTTGTCACCGAGCGCCTCGCGGATCGCCTGGCCGAGCGCGATCGCGGTGTCCTCGACGCTGTGGTGGCCGTCGATGTGGACGTCGCCGGTCGTCGTGATCGTCATGTCGATGAGCGAGTGGCGGCTCAGTGCGGTGAGCATGTGGTCGTAGAAGCCGACGCCGGTGGAGATCGACGACGCACCCGTACCGTCGAGGTCGATCTCGACCGACACGTTCGACTCGCTGGTGACACGCTCCACCTTCGCGCGACGGTTGCTCATGACTCCCCTTTCTCGCGCGGCGCGCCCTCGGCGAGGACCTCCGCGAGAGCGGCGTAGAACCGCTCCATCTCTTCGGGCGTGCCTGCCGACACCCGCAGGTAGCCTGCCGGTCCGGTCTCGCGGACGAGGACGCCTCGGTCCAGCAGCCGTTGCCACACATCATGCCGGTCCGCGAAGCGACCGAACAGGCAGAAGTTCGCGTCGGACGGTACGACCTCGACGCCCATCGCGGGCAGTCGGAACAGGGCCTCGTCGCGTACGCGGCGCAGCACGTCGACCTGACCGAGCATCTCGCCCGCGTTGGCGAGGGCAACCAGGGCGAGCGCCTGCGTCTGGGCCGAGAGGTGGTACGGAAGCCGCACGATCCGCAGGGCGTCGACGATCGCTGGATTCGCAGCGAGGTATCCGAGACGGCCGCCTGCGAACGCGAACGCTTTGCTCATCGTCCTGCTCACCACGAGGTTGCCGTGCTCGGGGAGCAGCGTGAGCGACGTCGCGTCGGGGTCGTGGGAGAACTCCTGGTACGCCTCGTCGACGACCACGATCGCGTCGGTGCCGGCCAGTACGTCACCGATCACGTCCAGCGGCGTCGGCGTACCGGTCGGGTTGTTGGGCGTGGTGATGACGACAACGGTCGGGTCGTGCTCGGCGATCGCATCCATGACCAGGGCGGCATCCAGCGTGTGATCGGGCCTCCGCGGGGCAGTGAGGTAGGTCGTGTGGGTGTTGCGGGCGTACTCGGGATACATGGAGTAGGTCGGCGTGAACGACAGCACCGACCGGCCAGGACCGCCGAAGGCGCTGAGGACGTGCACCATCACCTCGTTGGAGCCGTTGGCCGCCCAGACCATCTCAGGGGTGACGCCGTGACCGAGGTACGCGGCGAGGGCCTGCCGCAACGCCCAGGCCTCACGGTCGGGATAGCGGTTCACCTCGCACGCGGTAGCCACGACAGCGTCCGCCATCTCCTGCCGGACATGGGGCGACGGCGGGAACGGGTTCTCGTTGACGTTGAGGCGCACGGGTACGTCGAGCTGCGGGGCGCCGTACGGCTCCTCCCCCACCAGCTCAGGCCTCAGCGGAAGGTCGGCGAGCGTCACATCGGCCTTCATCGGGGCCGCCTCACCGTGACCGCGTTGGCGTGCGCGGGCAGGTCCTCGGCGAGCGCGAACCGCTCGACCCCGTCGGCGAGGGCGAGCAGAGCGGGCTCGTCATAGGCGATGACGTGGACCGTACGGCGGAAGCTCGCGACCGTGAGGCCCGACGAGTGACGGGCCGCGGCCGCGGTCGGCAGGACGTGCGTCGATCCGGCCGAGTAGTCGCCGAGGGATACCGGCGAGTACGGGCCGACGAAGATCGCTCCGGCGTTGCGGATGCGGGCCGCCACCTTCGCCGCGTCGACGGTCTGGATCTCGAGGTGCTCGGCGGCGTAGGCATCGACCACTGCGATGCCCTGCTCGAGATCCCGTACCAGCACGATGCCCGACTGCTCGCCGGTGAGAGCGGTGCGTACGCGATCGGCGTGACGGGTCGCGGCGGCCATGGGCTCCAACGCGGCGTCGACGGCGTCGGCGAGCGTGACCGACGGGGTGACGAGTACGGATCCGGCCATGGGGTCGTGCTCGGCCTGGCTGAGGAGGTCGGCAGCGACGTGTACGGGATCGGCGCTGTCGTCAGCGAGGACCGCGATCTCGGTCGGCCCGGCCTCGGAGTCGATGCCGACGCGGCCACGTAGGAGACGCTTGGCGGCGACGACGTAGATGTTGCCCGGACCGGTGACGAGGTCGACCTTGCGGCACAGCCCCGGCACGCCATAGGCGAACATCGCGATGGCCTGGGCGCCCCCCACGGCGTACACCTCGTCGACGCCCAGCAGCGCGCACAGAGCGAGGATGTTGGGGTGCGGCAGGCCGCCGAAGTCCTTCTGGGGTGGGCTCGAGACGGCGATCGACCCGACGCCCGCGGCTTGCGCCGGGACCACGTTCATGATCACGGAAGAGGCCAGCGGCGCGAGTCCGCCCGGTACGTACAGGCCGACCCGACCCACGGGCACCAACCGGGTGGTCACGGTGGCGCCCGGCGCCAGCTCGGTCGTCGGCTGCGGCATCGCGGCCTCGTCGGCACACACCGCACGACGACGCCGGATCGACTCCTCGAACGCGGCACGCAGCTGGGGATCGAGCTCGGCGAGGGAGCGCTCGAGCACCTCGGCAGGGACACGCAGCGACGGCGGGACGACCCCGTCGAACTTCTCGCTGTAGTGGATCAGGGCCGCTTCGCCTTCTTCTCGCACCGCCGTACAGATCGGCTCGACCCTCGCGACCGCGTGCTCGACGTCGAACTCGGCCCGCGGCACCACGGTCGCGTAGTCCAGGTCGGTGTCAGCAGCATCGCGCAGGTCGATTCGTCGGAGCACGCTCGAAGTCTATTGACGTACGTCCCCCAGCCTCGCGGCAATATCACTCCTGATCCTGTGGCGGCGTGAGTCGGTTCATCAAGGCATGTCGATGCCGGACACTGAACCATCAGCGATGACGCAGGATGGTTCCCGTCGCGAGGTAGTGGTTCATCGAGTCTTCCCACCAGCGCAGATCGTCGTCGAAGGCGGCCTGCATCCAGCGCTCCTCGAAGCGGGTCACGTCGGCGCCGGGGAGTGGGACGGCGGTGTACCGGATCGCAACCGAGCTCTCACCGAGTGCCCCGGTGACGGCGATCTCCAGCGTGACCGCTTCGACTCCGGCCTGTACGTGGCAGAACTCGACAACCCTTTCGGCCGGAACATGGCGCGTCACCACCCAGACGGTGTCGGGTTCTCCGGGATGCATGGTGAGGAAGACGCAGCCCTGCTCCGCCACTCCCGAAACCGACTGGACGAGCCGACAGTGGTCGGACCAGCCCTCCAGCCAGTCCCCTTCCCGTACCGGGCAGAGCAGCGGGAACACCTCATCCGGCGTCGCGTGGATTGACTGCGTGTACTCGCGGACAACAACCCGGCCCCGTCCCGTCATGACGGGTCCTTCTCGACGAGACGGTGACTGTCGGCAGCCGTCAGATCAAGCCCGAAGATCCCCTTCAGCTCCGCGATCTTGGCCAGCGACTCGTCGTCGAAGGGCACCTTGCCGTCGAAGGCGTGCAGCACGATGCCCTCGATCAGGTCGCCCAGAGTGATGTCGTGGAGGGCGGCCACAGCCTTCAGCACCTTCAAGAGACGCTTCTCGATCCTGATGCCGGTCTGCACTCTCTCGACGTTCCGTCCGATGTTATCCATGTATCAAAGTACCACGAGGCGATCACGACTCACCGCAACCTGGACACCCTGCTCCGGCACCGAGCGCTGCTGATTCAATGAGCCCGTGCCACTCTCGACCGGCCTCGCGCCCCTGTTCATCGGCGTGGGCACCGTGGCCAATGTCGGTACGGTGCTCGTCGGCGGTCTCATCGGGCTTCTCATCGGCAACAAGCTGCCGGAGCGCACTCGCACCCTCGTCACCCAGTCGCTGGGCCTCATCACGGTCGTCCTCGCGCTCCAGAATGCGTGGCAGATCTCGTCGACGGCGCTGTCCGACCTGGTAGGCCACGGAGTCGGAATGATCGTGCTGGTCATGGCGCTGTTGTTCGGCGGCATCGCCGGGTCGTTGCTGCGGCTGCAGGACCGCGTCGAAGGGCTCGCGGGCTACCTCACCGACCGTCTCGGACGAGGCGGCGAGACCCGCCAGCACTTCGTCACGGCGATCGTCACGCCGACGTTGCTGTTCTGCATCGGCCCGCTCACGATCGTGGGGTCGCTCTCGGACGGCCTCGGACGCGGTGCCGACCAGCTCCTCGTGAAGTCCATCCTCGACGGCTTCGCGGCGATCGCGTTCGCGTCCTCGCTCGGCGTTGGCGTGCTCCTGAGCGCAGGGATGGTCGCCATCATCCAGGGCTCGCTGACGCTGGCCGGGTTCCTGCTTGGCGACGTGCTGCCCACCCCGTACGTCGACATCATCACCGCCACCGGCGGCGTCATCCTGCTCGCTCTCGCCCTCGGCCTGCTCGGCGTCAAGCAGATCCGCGTCGCCGAGCTGCTTCCTGCCCTGATCCTCGCGCCGCTGCTCCTGCTCGGCGTCGCGCTGGTGTTCTGATGGCGAAGCGGGCCGGCACGCCGGCGCTCGACATCCTGACGGCCGCCGGCGTGGCGTTCGCCGTGCACGAGTACGACCACACCGCCTCCGACCATTTCGGCGACGAGACCGTCGCCGCGCTCGGCGTCACTCCCGAGCGGGTCTTCAAGACGCTGATCGCCAGCATCACCACAAGCGGCAAGCCCGAGCTCGTCGTCGGCATCGTGCCGGTGTCGGGCCAGATGGACCTCAAGGCGCTGGCGGCAGCCGTCGGCGCGAAGCGTGCAGACATGGCAGATCCTGCCGCAGCGCAGCGATCGAGCGGCTACGTCGTGGGCGGTATCTCGCCGCTGGGCCAGCGAACCCGGCTGCGGACGGTCGTCGACGCGTCCGCGATGACGTACGAGACCGTGCTGGTCTCCGGCGGCCGCCGCGGCCTCCAGGTCGAGCTGGCGCCTGCCGACCTCGTACTGCTCACCGACGGACAAGTAGCCGAGATCGGACGCTCCTGATGTCCCGCGCGTTCGTTCTGCTCCACGGCTGGCAGAACCGCCGCGAGCCCGAGCACTGGCACCACTGGCTGCACGACCAGCTCGTGGCGCGCGGCTTCGTCGTCCGCTACCCGCAGCTGCCCGACCCCGACGCGCCATCCCTGGACGCGTGGATCGACGCTCACCGAGCCCAGCTCGACGCCTGCGGCACCGCCGACGTGACCGTCGTCTGCCACAGCCTGTCCGTACCGACCTGGCTGCACGCGTTCGCCCGCGGTGACGTCGGCGAGGTCGAGAACGTGATCCTCGTCGCCCCACCGTCCGCCAGCGTGCTCGCGCAGCTGGAGCTGGCGGAGTTCATCTGGCGCCCGACAGGCGACGACACCGTGGGCGCCCGAGGAGCGGCTGTGATGATCGTCGGGCCCGACGACCCGTACTGTCCGGAGGGTCCGGACGACGAGTACGTACAGCCCCTCGGCCTCCCGAAGATCGTCATCCCGGGCGGGGGCCACCTCAGCACCAATGACGGGTACGGCCCCTGGCCGCAGCTCCTCGACTGGTGCCTCGACCCGTCGACGCTGCCCTCGGCTGGCACAGACCAGTAACAGAGACGTGTCAGGCTGGGGCCCATGAACCGGCTCGACTACTGGCAGAGCGACGCCTTCCGTCCCGACGCGCTCTCCTGGGTGGACACCGCGCTCGTGGCCGAAGGCCTACGTCGGGCCGGTCCTCCGTCCTGGTCGCGGGTACGCCCATGGGGGTTGGTCCTCGCGCTACCAGTGGTTGGCGGCGAGACGGTGTGGTTCAAGGCCACCCCGGAAGGGAGCGCCGAGCCGCTCCTGCACCGGACCCTGGACGCCGAATGCCCTGAGCACGTCGCAACGGTGCTCGCGGCGGACCTCAAACGGGGATGGATGCTGCTCGCCGACGCAGGTTCCTCCTTGGGAGAAGACTCCGAAGCCAAGGGGGTCGAGCCCTGCTCAGACCCAAGGTTCCTGGCGGCGATGTCGTCCTACGCGGAGCTCCAGGGAGAGGTGCGGCATCGGGTCGACGAACTCGTTGCCCAGGGCCTTCCCGACGCGCGACCTCACGCGTTGCCGGGGGTCTTCGACCGGTTGCTCGATTCCTTGGGGCGTGGCGCGAGAGACACCGGAGACGACGATGCGACCGCACTGCTCGCACGGATCAGCACAGCGCGGTCGCTGGTCGTCGACCTGGCCGCGAGCTGCGCCGATCGCGCCGGATCGGTCGACCACAACGACCTTCATCCGTGGAACGTCGCGGTCAGCGAGGGACAGGTGGTGTTCCTCGACTGGGGCGACGCGATGGCGGCGCACCCGTACGCCAGTCTGCTGGTCCCTGTACGGATCGGGAGGACGGAGTCGCCCGCGACGGGTGAGGCGCTGATCGCCGCGTATGCGCATGGCCGGGACGAGTTCGTGGACCCCGTCGAAGTGCTCACCGCCGCCCGGCTCGCAACCATCGGACGAGCCTGGACCTGGGAGCGCTCACTGGCGATGAACACCGGACCCAGCGAGCACGACGGCGCCCCTCTGAAGTGGTTCTCGCGGATCCTCGACTCGGACCCGTTCGCCGCACACAGAGACTGAGACTCGACGGCCGCCAGGTCTCGTCAGGAGTCGCCGTCGTGTCTGAAGGGAAAGAAGCGACGCCTCGGAGTGGGCTCCGGCAACTGGGCGATGTCGTGGCCGACGACCTGGCCGATCTCGACGGGCTGGTTACGACCAGTCTCACTACCTCGGCGCCTCGGACGCTTCGGGCGGGGTTCTTCCTCCGCGTCCGGCCCTATCGAGCTCGCGATCAGCACGGGGAGCACTCCTGCGAAGGCCCAGACGAGAAGGACGACCGGCGCGTGGAGCTGGAAGTCGATCGGGATGACGTCCTTGGGACTTGCCCCCGCCAAGCGGGCGTCGAACGACTGCGGACCCAGCCAGTGCCCGGTCAGATCACAGATCCCCGCGGCCAGCAGAGCGCCGAGACCCGCGACGAACGTCACCGGCCACCCCACGTCGCGGAACCAGCGCCACGCCACGTAGCCCACGCCGGCCCCGATAGTCAGACCCAGACCGGCGAACCAAGCGTCCGTCGAGAAGACCTCAGTGAGCGCGCGTTCGGTGGTGTAGCCGCGGAAGTCCTCGCCGATCGTGTACGTCGGCAGATCGACGACACCCCACCAGAACACGCCCGAGAGGAAGCCGACCACTGCGGCTAGCGCTGCGAACGACAGGAGCCAGGCGAGCATCGTCCTGACCGTGCGCCACGAGGGGCGGCCGTCGGGCGGTGTATCGCCCGCAGCCAGCACCTCGTCAGGCACCGTCGCGCTCATCCTGGGTCTCCTGACCGCCAACTCGTCATGTGCCCCACTACCTTAGGCCACGCATGAGGGGCCGAGGAGAGCCTTGAGATCGGCCATCAGTGCCCCAGACGTGGCGACCCGGAGGTCAGCCCCGAGCTTGAGCGTCTTGGGCGTATCGCTGTTCAGCAGCCGAAGTCGTACCTCCTGGCTGCCCGGGTGGTTGTTCAGTACGCCCTTGAGCTGGGCGACGAGCACCGGCGTCACCCGCGTGACCGGTACGGCGATCGTCAACGGCTCCGCCGCGGATGCCGCCGTGTTGATGACGGTCACCGTGCTGCCGGTTATCTCGACACCGTCCTCGCGTGCCCTGACCCGGCCCTTCACCGACACCATCGTGTCGGTGGCCAGCGTCATCGCGACGCTCGCGTACGCCTTGGGGAACAGCATCACGTCGATCGAGGCGTCGAGGTCCTCGACCGTGATGATCGCCCACATCTCGCCTTGGCGGTTCTGCTTGCGCTGGACCTGCGTGATCATGCCGGCGATCGTCACCATGCCCTCGCGTGGGTCGTCGTGCAGCGCCGAGATCGACACGTCGCGCTTGGAGGCGAGCACATGCTCCAGCCCGTTCAGCGGGTGGTCCGACACGTACAGCCCGAGCATCTCCCGCTCGAACGCCAGCTTGGTGCGCTTGTCCCAGTCGGGCATGTCCGGGATGGAGCCGGAGGTCGGAGCGGTGGTGACCTCTGCCCCACCGTCGCCGAACAGGTCGTCCTGGCCGAACGCCTGGTTGCGCTTGAGGTCGAGGACGTGGTCGATCGCGCTCTCGTACACCTCCATCAGCGCCCGCCGCGGATGGCGGAGCGAGTCGAAGGCGCCCGCCTTGATGAGCGACTCCACCGTGCGCTTGTTGCAGACGGCCAGCGGCGCCCGGTCGAGGAAGTCGTGGAAGCCCGACGCTGGTCCGAACTCGCTGCGCGCCTCGCAGATCGCCTCGACCACGCCACTGCCCACGTTGCGGATGGCGGCAAGACCGAACCGTACGTCCTCGCCGACGGCCGAGAACTCGGCGACAGAGGTGTTGACGTCCGGCGGCAGCACGTTGATGTGCAGCCCGCGCATGTCAGCGAGGTACAGCGCCATCTTGTCCTTGTCGTCGCCGACGCTCGTGAGCAGCGCCGCGCCGAACTCCGCCGGGAAGTTGGCCTTGAGGTACGCGGTCCAGTACGAGACGTACGCGTAGCCGGCCGCGTGGGACTTGTTGAACGCATAGTCGGCGAACGGGACCATCGTGTCCCACAGCGCCTTGGTCGCGGCTTCGGAGTAGCCGTTGCTGCGCATCCCGTTGTGGAAGTGGTCCCACTCCTTGTCCAGGATCTCCTTCTTCTTCTTGCCCATGGCCCGCCGCAGCAGGTCTGCGCCGCCGAGCGAGTAGCCGGC
>JADGPB010000421.1 GCA_017882655.1 Propionibacteriales bacterium | reverse complement strand
CGCGCACGATACGTACGGCCGCAGCGACCGCCTCGTGCACGTACCCCTCATCTGAGCCGGCTGTACTGACGGAGAAGGCAACGAGCATAGGCCCCATCCTGCACCCACCAGAAGCCGTCAGCCGAGTCGCGTGCGCTGTAGGAACAGCCGACCCGCCCTGCAGGCGGGGCGGTTCGTGCATCGGATACGGTGCCGATCATGAACGCAGGAGACATCATGGTGTCGCCGCGTAAACCAGCCACGTTGGTCGACGTGGCGCGGCTCGCGGGCGTCTCCCACCAGACAGTGAGTCGGGTGGTGAACGGGTCCGACGCGATCCGGCCCCGTACTCGCGAACGTGTGGAACGAGCCATGGCGGAGTTGGATTATCACCCCAACCTGGCGGCCCGCGCCCTGGCGACCAACCGTCCGCACCGGATCGGGGCCTTGGCCAGCGAGATCCTGGAGCGCTCGCCGCTTCGAGTTCTCAACGCGGCGGCGGAGACGGCCCGTGAGTTCGGCTACGTCCTCGACATCGTGAGTGTCGATCCCCGGGACGCCCGGTCCCTGACGCAGGCGATCGACACGATGAACGCCAGCCAGCCAGCCGGGGTCTTCGTCATGACGCCGACCGACTTGGTCATGTCGCTCGTCAGCCCCGACAGGTTCAACGTCCCAAGTGTGTTCGAACGCAACGGCGAGTCGATCAGTACCTTCGACGAACTCGACCACTACAGCTATTCGCTCGTCGTGGATCACCTGCTGGGTCTCGGCCACCGAGCCATCTGCCACGTCGCCGGGCCGGCCGCCACCCCAGCCGCACGCGCACGTGAGGCCTGCCTGTTGCGCCGGGTCGATGTGGCCGGCGGCCATGCGACCGTCCTGCGGGGTGGCGACTGGTCGTCCGCCTGGGGCTATCAGGCGGGGCAGAGCATCGACGTGAACGAGGTCACGGCCATTGCCGCCGCGAACGACCAGATCGCCCTCGGCTTGCTTCGGGCGTTGGACGAGCGAGGCGTACGGGTCCCTCAGGACATCTCGGTATCGGGTTTCGACGACATCCCCGAGTCGGGCTACTTCAAACCCCCTCTGACCACGGTCGCCGTCAATGTCGAGGCGATCGGCCGGGGGGCGCTCTTGGAACTCCTGTCCGAGCTGGACGGCGTCGATGCACCGATGCCCGAGCGCGTCTCTCGCCTCGTGGTTCGCGCCTCCACAGCGCCAGCTCGCCGCTAAGTCACCTGCTGCGCCGCTCACGCGGCCGAAATTTCTCACTCATCTCTTGCGATCCCCATGAGGGTGGTGTAGCGTCCGGCGCAAATGTTAGCGCTAACATCGGACAGAGAGGTCCTGGCTGTGAACTCGCTCGTTCCCCGAAATGTGAAGTTCGGTGCCGCCTACTACGTGGAGTACCAACCCTCCCCGGAGCTCCTCGAACGCGATCTCGACCTGATGGCTGCCGCCGGCTTCACGGTGATCCGCGTCGGCGAGTCGGTCTGGTCCGCTTGGGAACCGGAGAACGGCAGGTTCGAGCTCGACTGGCTCCAGCCAGTCCTGGACGGAGCGCACGCCCGCGGGATCAGCGTCGTGCTGGGCACCCCCACGTACGCGGTCCCGCCGTGGTTGTCGCATCAGTACCCCGAGATCGCCGCCGAGACCAAGACCGGCCAGCCCCTCGGATGGGGGGCCAGGCAGGAGATGGACTTCACGCACCCCGCGTACCTCTTCCATGCGGAGCGGATCATCCGCAAGGTCGTCGCACGGTACGCCGCCCATCCCGCGGTGATCGGGTTCCAGGTCGACAACGAGCCGGGGATCCACCTGTTCCACAACCGTGGCAACTTCCGTCGGTTCGTGGCCGACCTGCGACAGCATTACGGTGACGTCGAGACCCTCAACCGTGAATGGGGCCTGGTCTACTGGTCGCATCAGCTGTCGGACTGGGCCGAGCTGTGGACCCCTGATCAGAACGCCCAGCCGCAGTACGACCTCGCGTACCGGCGCTGGCAGGCCCGCTGCACGAGCGAGTTCATCGGCTGGCAGGCGTCGATCGTGGCCGAGTACGCAAGGGACGACCAGTTCGTCACGACCTGCATCCAGTCGACACGCCCGGCGCTCAACGACGTCGACCTCAACTCCCGCCTCACCGTCGCTGCGTACAACCCCTACTACGGAATGCAGGACAGCCTCGACCAGACGATCGACCCGGCTCGTACGGACCTGTGGGTCAAGACGGGCGCTTGGGGGCTGCTCCAGCTCGGCGACCGAGGATACGCGGGACGTCAGGAGCGCTTCCTCGTCACCGAGACGAATGCCCAGGCGATCCATGGCTCGCACCTCAACCAGCCGCCCTACCCAGGCCAGCTCAAGCAGGCTGGTTTGGCGCTGGTGGCCAAGGGCGCGGCGATGATCGAGTACTGGCACTGGCACACGTTGCACTTCGGTACCGAGACGTATTGGGGCGGCATCCTCCCGCACAGCCAACGCCCCGGCCGCGTCTACGGGGAACTAGCCGAGCTGGGGGCGCTTCTGGCAACCGTGGGCGAGCAGCTGGCCGACTACGTTCCCGATGCAGACGTGGCCTTGCTGTACAGCACCGACAGCAACTTCGCCTTGCAGTTCCAACCGCCGCTGAACATCGATGGCGAGCCTGAGGCCCATTCGTACGAGACGATCTTCGACACCTTCTATCGGGGGGTGGTCGACGCCGGAGCCCAGGCGCGCATCATTCACGTCGAGCAGGCCCAGACCCTCGAAGCCGATGGCCTGCTGTCGATCGCACGCACCCTCGTCGTGCCCGCGTTCTACATCGCCAGCGACGTCGACCTCACGATGCTGGTCGAGTACGCAGCCAAGGGCGGGCACCTCGTCATCGGGATCCGCACAGGCTATGCCGACTCGGAAGCGCGTGCGAGGCTCGCGGTCGCCCCCGACATCCTCGCGGGGCCGGCGGGGGTCTGGTACGAAGAGTTCTCCAACCTCGAC
>JADGPB010000420.1 GCA_017882655.1 Propionibacteriales bacterium | reverse complement strand
TTCGCCATGTCCTTCGGGAACTGGTCGACGAGCCCACCCGGGGCGGTCAGCAGCACCTGCAAGATGCCGATGCCGAAGATGATCAGCAGGAAGTTCGGGTTGAGCCCCCACTGCGCCTGGAAGAGGAACGGCAGCAGCTGGTTGAAGATCCCGGCGATCACCGCGCCCCAGATGCTGAAGATTCCGCCGATCATCGCCGTCGCGGCGAGCGTCAACGAGTCCTGGGTCTGGAACGTGATCGCGCGCGGCACGCCCACCTGCGCCGCGAGCAGGCATCCGGCGACGCCGGTCACGAACGACGCGAGTGCGAACGCCCACAGCTTGTAGAGCGTGATGTTGACGCCGCCCGCGAGCGCGGCCGGCTCGCTCTCGCGAATCGACGCCCACGCACGGCCGGGCTTGCCGGCAACGTGCACGAGGGCGAGCAAGAAGAGCAGCGCAACGACGATCACCGTGTAGCGGTAATACGCGACGTCGCCGACCGCCCAGGAGGGGCGCCGCACCGGCGGGGTGCTCGTCGTCAGGGCGCCGGCGCCCGAGCGGCCCTTGAAGCCGCCGCCGCCGTTCGGAAAGTCGGTGACCGAGAGGACGATCGTGGTGGCGCCCGCGAACATCAAGGTGATCAGCGCGAGATAGAGGCCGGAGAGACGCAGCGCGGGCAAGCCCACGAGCACGCCGACCGCGCAGGTGATGACGCCCGTCAGGAGCAGCACGACCGGGAACGGCAGCGAGGTCGCGTACTCGATGCGGGTCCCGACCCAGCAGCCGATCGTGAGCAGCGCCACCTGGCCGAGGGAGATCAGGCCGACGCGGCCGTAGAGGATGCCGAAGCCCAGTGCCGCGACCGAGTAGATCGCGACGCTCGTGAAGGTCGTGATCCAGTCGGACCCCACGAGGTGTGGCAGTGCAAAGATCGTGAGCGCGAGCAGGACTGTGACAACCGCGGCTCGTATGATCGTGCCGCGGTCGAAGTACTCGGTGACTTGGCTCAATTCGCAGCCCTCGAGATCGTCACGACGCGGCGGCGCGACAGGTAGAGCAGGGCGACGATCGCCAGTACGAACGGCGCGGAGGAACGGTACGCGGAGACGTTCGTGTACGGAGAGAGGATGGACTGGGCGAGCCCGACCGAGAGCCCGCCGATCATCGTCACCCAGAGCGACCGCAGGCGGCCGATCAGCGCGGCGGCGAGCGACGAGATGACGAGGAACGTCAGTGCGGTGTAGTCGAGCGAGGTGAGCAGGTCGGGCAGGAGCAGCCCGGCACCGCCGCAGGCGAGGCCGGAGCCGAACCATGCGGCCGCTTCGACCCTGCGCACGGGCACGCCCAGCATCGCCGTCACCTCACGGTCGTTTGCGAGCGCCCGCATCGCGGTGCCGAGCTTCGTCACGCGCAGGAAGATGGTCACGCCGGCCGTGATCGTGACGGCCAGGCAGATGGCGATGATCTGCGTCAGGTTCACGGTGGTGTTCAAGATCATGTAGTGCGTGTTCGTCGTGCCGAGCGGTAGGAAACGGGCGAAGGCACCGCCCGCGGGCGCGCGCCACGCCATCAGGCCGAGCAGGATCAGCGCGAGCCCGAGCGTCCCCATCATCTTCACCAGCGCGTCGCGCCGAGCGAAGGCGCGGCCGAACACCATGCCGTAGGCCAGGTTCGTGAACCCGCCGAACGCGACACAGATCGTGTAGGCGAGCCAGTTGGGCCAGCTCGTGTGGTTGACGATGTAGTAGGCGATCAGGGCGCCGGAGGCTCCGATGGCTCCAAACGCAAGGTTCAGCACGCCGGTCGCGCGGTACAGCACGACCAGGCCGACGCCCGACAGCGCGTACACGCCGCCGAACGCCAGGCCGATGACGATGTACGGCTTGAGGAACAGCCAGTCCACGCCAAACACGCTGAACGCGAGCAGATTGGTCATACGGAGTCTCCGGTCACCCTGATCGTCATTGCCTTTCTATTGGCCGTTCAGGTGGTACTTCTTCTCCCAGACGCGAGTCTGCGTGATCGCCGGATCGACGGCCTGGAAGTCCGTGCAGCCGGTTCTCACGACGACGTTCTTGTTCTTGTAGTCGACGATGATGTTCGTGTTGTTCGGGATGTGGTACGCCAGGTTCCCGACATAGAACGGCTTGCAGAGGATGTCGGTCTTCTGGTTCTTCAGGCCCTTGACCGCGATGTTGTACGACTTCGCGGTGATCGCGCCCTTGACGCTCATCAGCGCCGAGACGGAGAACTTCCCGACGAGGTAGCCCATCTGCGCGAACGCCTGCGGGGCGATCGTCGGGGCGTACTTCTTCAGCACCTGGAACATCAGTGCCGAGTCGGGGCCCACCTTCGGGTCGACGTTTGCGAACTCGTTGTCGATCCAGAGGTGCCCGTCGAAGTCCGGCGAGAACTGGCTCGACATGAACGTGTTCGCGATCGGGGTCGACGAGCCCCACAGCACCTTGTTGACGATCCCCTGGGCCTCGGCGGCCTTCATGAAGGCCGGCGCGGTGTCCGGGGTGAAGTCAATGAGGATGCCGCCGCCGTCACCGGCGAACTGGTACATCTGAAGCAGCTGCGAGGCCGCGTCGGTGACCGGCAGGTGGGTCGGGAAGATCTTGACCGGAATGCCGGCCTTCTGTGCGACCAGTGCAGGCCCGCCGTCCGCGTACGCGGAGATCGTGTCCGGCGACGCGATCGCGAGCTTCTTGGCGCCGGCCTTGATCAGCGCCTGTGCAGCGCCGACGTTCGAGTAGCGCGGGCCCGAGTTGACCTCGGCGAACGACGGGGTGCTGTAGCACTCCGCCTGCACGCCGGCGCCGATCACGACATAGCCCTTGCTCTTGTAGTACTGCCAGTTCGTGCCGCACTCGGCGAAGCTCGTGTTGCCGGTGATGCCGACCACCTTGTCGCTGGTGACCAGCTTGCGGGCGAGCGCCGCTTCCTGTGCGGGGTTGAGCTGCTCGTTGTAGAGGATGTACTTGATCGGGTG
>JADGPB010000419.1 GCA_017882655.1 Propionibacteriales bacterium | reverse complement strand
CAACGCGAAGACCGACGGCGCGAAGTTCTATTTCGTGCAGGACCTCGAGCCCCTGTTCTATCCGGTCGGCTCCATCAGCCTGTTGGCGGAGAACACGTACAAGTTCGGTTTTCACGGCATCACGGCCGGCGGATGGCTCAAGCACAAGCTCGAGACCGACTACGGCATGGTCTGCGACTCGTACGACTTCGGCGCCGACGCGTCGTTGTACAAGTTCCGAAACCACCGGCCGCGCAAGGAAGTCTTCTTCTATGCCCGGCCGGTCACCGAGAGGCGGGCGTTCGAGGTCGGGATCTTAGCGCTGGAGCTGTTCCACCGGGCCAGGCCGGACTACACGATCAACCTTGCCGGCTGGGACGTGTCGAGCTGGGACGTGCCATTCCCGCACGTCAACCACAAGTCGCTCAAGCTGCGCGACCTGCCGGATCTGTACGACAAGTGCGCTGCGGCGATCGTGCTGTCCCTGACGAACCTGTCGCTGCTGCCGTTGGAGCTCTTGGCGTGCGGCGTCATCCCAGTCGTCAACGACGGCGACAACAACAGGATGGTCTCGAACAACCCGTACATCCACTACGTGCCGCCCACCCCGCAGTCGCTGGCCGACGAGCTGGTCCGGCTGGTCGAGCGGGAGGACCTCCCGCAGTACGCAGCGGCGGCCGCCGAAAGCGTGACCGGCGACGACTGGGCGGATGCCGGCGCGAAGGTCGTCTCGATCGTCAACGCGGTGAGCCAAGGCCCCACCCAACTTCCGGAGGGCGCGTGACCGAGCGGCCGCGGGTCCTCGTTCTGGGGGCAGGCGGGTTCATCGGCAGCCACCTGGTCGACGCGCTGGTGGCGCGCGGCTATCCGGTGAGGGCGCTCGACCGTTTCGCGCCGAACGTGCCGCCGCTGTTTCGCCACGATCCCGCGATCGAACTCGTGAACGCGAACTTCCTCAACCGCGGTGAGCTGACCGAGGCGCTCGATGGGATGGATACGGTCGTACACCTCGTGTCCACGACCAACCCCGCCACGGCCGAGAACGACCCCTTGATCGACATCGAGACGAACGTGCGAGGGTCCGTGCAGCTGTTCGACCAGTGCGTGCAGTCGGGCGTACGAAGAGTGCTTTACGCGTCCTCCGGTGGGACCGTGTACGGGGACCGGTTCAGCAACGCTCCCATCAGCGAGACCGATCCGACGCTGCCCGTCTCCCCGTACGGCATCGGCAAGCTGTCCGTGGAGAACTACTTGCGCTACTTCCGACGCAAGTTCGGGCTCGACTCCGTGAGCTTTCGCATCGCGAACCCCTTCGGTGAGCGCCAGCCGTTCTGGAAGAAGCAGGGGGTCATCCCGATCTTCCTCGACGCGATCATGCACCGCCGACCGATCACGGTTATGGGCGACGGTTCAATGACACGCGACTACGTCTACGTCACGGATGTGGCCGACATGATCGCCGACTCGGTCGGGCGCACCGCCGCGCACGACGTGTACAACCTCGGCAGTGGCGTCGCGATCTCGGTGAACGACGTGATCGGGGCCATCGAACATGTCACCGGGATCGAAGCGATCCGAGACCATGTGCCGACGCCGTCGACGTTCGTGCACTCGTCGGTGCTGGACATGAGCCGGTACACGGCCGAATTCGGCGCCGTTGCGATGACGCCTTTGGTCGAGGGGATCGCCAAGACCCACGACTACATGAGGAGTTTCCGCGATGTCCAGCAGTGACCTGGCAGCCACGGTCTTCATCCCCACGTACCGGGGTGCCCGCTACATCGAGGACCTGGTCAGGTCGGTGTTCGCGCAGGCCTACGACCGTGATTTCGAGGTGCTGGTCTATGACACCGACTCCGGGGACGAGTCGCCCGCGATCCTTCGGCGACTGGCCGACGAGTTCGGCGACCGGTTCCGGTGGAAGTCCATTGCAAAGCAGGACTTCAGCCATGGCCGTACTCGCGCCGCGGCAGCCCTCGACGCCCGCGGCGAGTTCGTCGCCTTCCTCACCCAGGACGCCACGCCCGCGAACGGCAGATGGCTGTACGAACTGCTCAAGCCGTTCGAGCTGAACGAGAAGATCGTCGCCGTGCTGGGCAAGCAGCAGCCCAGGCCTGATGCGATCCCGATGCTCAAGAGCGAGATCGAACTCGTGTTCGCCGGCTTCGGTCCCGACCTCGGCACCATCTTGTTCTACAAGGACGACTTCGTCGACAGCCAGGGCGCCTACGACGTCGTGAGCTTCTACTCCGACGTCAACTCGGCGGCGCGGCGCGGATTCTTGGTCGATCAGATCAACTACCGGGACGTGCCCTACGCCGAGGACCAGCTCTTCGGACGGGACGTCATCGACGCGGGCTACATCAAGGCGTACGCACCGCGCGCCAACGTCCTCCACAGCAATGAGATCCCGCTGGCCGACTACAAGCACCGGATGTTCGACGAGACGCTCGGCCTGCGTCAGGTCGGAGTCCCCGTGCAGACGCCCAGCGTCAGGGTCGTCGCGCGCATGGTCGTCGGCGGCGTCGTCCGGGATGCGAAGAAGATCCTGCGTGATCCCTCCTACTCGAGGAAACGGAAGCTGTACTGGCTGGCGATGAACCCGCTGTTCCACCTCGAGCGGTGGCGGGGAGTCCGGCTCGCTGCCGACGCGCCACTGGACGATGAGTCGGTACGGGACGCGTTCTCCCTTGAACGCCGTCAGGCTCGCGAGGACCAGGCCCACTGAAGCATCCCGGCGTGGGTGCGGATCAGCCTTGGCGACCCGACCCGTACCGGCCGAGGAACTCAGCCCGGAACTCGGCGAACTGCCCAGACTCGATCGAGGTGCGGATCGCGTCGACCAGCTTCACGGTGAACCACTCGTTGTGGATCGTCGCAAGCGTCGAGCCGAGCATCTCCTTGGCCTTGAACAGGTGGTGGAGGTACGCCCTCGAGTAGTGCGTGCACGTGTAGCAGCCGCAGCCGTCCTCGAGCGGGCCGAAGTCCCGCCGGCAGGG
>JADGPB010000418.1 GCA_017882655.1 Propionibacteriales bacterium | reverse complement strand
GTCGTCGACCGCCCAGTCCTCGAGCGCGCACATCGCGACGATCTGCTGGGCGAGCACGTCCAGCGGGTTCGAGGGCACGCGCAGCGCCTCGATCTGCCCGGCGCGCATGCGCTCGACGATGACCGCGGTCTGTACGAGGTCGCCGCGGAACTTCGGGAACAGCACGCCCCGCGAGACCGCCCCCACCTGGTGGCCGGCGCGGCCGACGCGCTGCAGCCCGGATGCGACCGAGGGGGGCGACTCGACCTGTACGACGAGGTCGACGGCACCCATGTCGATGCCCAGCTCCAGCGACGACGTGGCCACCACCGCCGGGAGCCGGCCCGCTTTGAGGTCCTCCTCGATGATCGACCTCTGTTCCCGCGAGACGGACCCGTGGTGAGCGCGCGCCAGTAGTGGAGGGCTCGCCGCGTACGTGCCGGACTGCGCCATCAGCTGCGCCGGAGGTCGTACGGATTCCTGAGGGGCGTCCTCGCCCAGCCGTTCCGCGTACACCTCGTTCAGCCGACCGGTCAGCCGTTCGGCCAAGCGACGGGAGTTGGCGAAGACGATGGTCGAACGGTGAGCGGCGATGAGGTCGGCGATGCGTTCCTCGACGTGGGGCCAGATGGAGGCATGGGCCGTCGGGTCGTCCTTGGCCGGGGACGTGCCCAGCTCGCCGAGGTCGGGCACCGGGACGACGACCTGGAGGTCCCACCTCTTCTCCGAGGGTGGCGCGACGATCGTGGTGGGGCGGCCTCCGGACAGGAACCGGGCGACTTCTTCGAGGGGACGTACGGTGGCGCTCAGCCCGATCCTCTGCGCCGACGCAGGCAGAAGCGCGTCGAGCCGGTCGAGCGACAGGGCGAGGTGGGCGCCCCGCTTCGTGCCGGCGACCGCGTGCACCTCGTCGACGATCACCGTCGTGATCCCGGTCAGGGCCTCGCGCGCGGCCGACGTGAGCAGCAGGAACAGGGACTCGGGCGTCGTGATGAGGATGTCGGCGGGATGGCGGGCGAACGTGCGACGCTCGTCGGCCGGGGTGTCGCCTGAGCGGACCGCGACACTGATCTGCGGGGCTGACAAGCCAAGACGCGTCGAGGCATGGCCGATCCCGACCAGAGGGGAGCGGAGGTTGCGCTCGACGTCGGTGGCGAGGGCTTTGAGCGGCGACACGTACAGCACCCGGCACGCGGACCGCTCCGCGTCGGGTGGCGTCGTCACGAGCTGGTCGATCGCCCAGAGGAACGCCGACAGTGTCTTTCCCGAACCGGTGGGCGCGACGACGAGCGTGTGCTGCCCCGACGAGATCGCCTCCCACGCGCCACGCTGCGCTGAGGTGGGCGCCGCGAAGCTCGACCGGAACCACGCAGCCGTGGCCGGAGAGAACCGGTCCAGTACGTCCGCCATCGCCCTCCTGTCGAGCGGGATCCACTCTGTCACGAGCCACCGACAGTCGCCCCAGATCTCTCTGGGAGAACGCCTCTCGGCAGGTATCAGGCCGACCCCGACCGCCTCTGACCAGGTATGAGGAACACCGTGATCTGCCGCCTGGCCCGGCGCCTTGCTCTGATGACCGCCCTCGCGGCCGCCGCGTTCGTCTTCATCACCTCGACCACTGGCGCTGGAGCACTCCTCGACAGCCGTACGATCACCACGGCCATCGCTCACCCATAGAACGGCTTCCCAGCCCGGAGTTCTTGGGCATATGCCGGACCTGGAGAACCCACGTTCCGAACATCCCGAAGTTCGCGGGCATACGGCGCCAGGATCGCCGCTCGTATGCCCGCGAACTTCGGGGTCGTCCAACGAGCGAGCCCTCAGGGACCTGGTATGCCCCAGATCTCCTGACAATCGACCCTCAGCATCGCCAGCACCCTGTGCACAACCTCCCCACGGGCGAACCCTGGTGGCCACGATGGTGGGATGCGCACCCCCAAGCCATGGGCCCTACCCACCCAACCGGTCACACGGGCTCTGTTGAGCTCATCGGGCGTGTCCGACGAGATGATCCGCACGCAGCTCAGGGCCGGCCGCCTGAACCGGGTCAGGCAGGGCGTGTACCTGGCCCGCGACGTCTGGCCGGAATCCGACGCCGCCCTGCATGTGATGCTCGCCCGCGCCGAGCAGGTGGTGAATCCCACAGCCGTGATCAGCCACGAGTCCGCGGCCGTGGTGTGGGGTCTGCCGACCCCTGGCTTCACTCCCTGGCACGCCTCCAAACCCTCGGTCACTCTGCCCGCCGATGGCCTTCACGGTTGGAGTGGCACGGCGACCCGCCACGTGGCGCAGTTACCGCCCTCCGATGTCGCCCGTGACCGCGAGGGCTATGCGGTGACGACCGTGGCCCGTACGGCGATCGATCTCGCCGGCCCTCTGGGCCTCCCTGGAGCCCTCGCGGTCCTCGACCATGCTGCCCGGCTGCTCATCACCTCATACGTCACGACCCCGCGCCGCTCCGACTTCGCCAGTCCCCGGCTCGTGGCGGCGGCACGCGAGACGCTCCTGGCCGCTGCGGGCCGCCATCGGTCTCGCCTCACGCCGACCGTCGAGCTCGTCGTCCCTGCACGGGAGTCCCCCGCCGAGTCCCTGACCGCTGGACATCTCCATCTCGCAGGCGGAATGCTCCGCTCCGAGCTGCACCGCGCGGACATGGGGATGGGAATCACCCGTGCCCATCGTCGGCAGGGAGGCGGCACCGTGCTCTTGGAGGCCGGGATCGAGTGGGCGCGAGAACAACCGAGCATCGACTGGATCGATCTCGGCGTGTTCTCCGACAACCCGGGTGCACAGGCGCTCTACGCGCGTCACGGCTTCCAGGTTCTCGGGCGGACACCCGATCGTTTCCGGGTCGACGGCCAGTCGCTCGACGACATCTCGATGACCCTGAACGTGGCTCGCGACAAGGAGTGAACTGCCGATCGATGCTCCTATGTGTTGTCAAGGTGCTTCCCGGCGTTGCTGGCAGACCAGTGATGGGCCACTCGGGTGAGGGCGAGCTCTTATTAGGCCATG
>JADGPB010000043.1 GCA_017882655.1 Propionibacteriales bacterium | reverse complement strand
CTGAAGGTCGTTCGAGGCAGCGGCAGGCTCGTCGGCGAACGGCTCGTGTCTGTCGAGACCTCCGGCGGGACCCGGACCCTCGAGGCTCGTCACGCTGTAGTCATCGCTACTGGCAGCGAGCCTGTTGTTCCCGATATGTACGCCCAGTGCGCGCCGGGGGGATCACGCGACGCCACCGGCGTGGTCGAGGTGCCGGACCGTCTCGTCATCGTCGGCGGTGGCGTGGTCGCCTGCGAGGCGGCCGTGTGGATGAGTGCCCTCGGCGCGTCCGTCACGCTCCTCAGCCGGGACGAGCGGCTGCTCACGCGCGTCGAACCCTTCGCGGGCGAGATCGTGCTCAAGGCTCTACGGGACCTCGGGGTCGATGTACGCGTCGGGGTCGCGGTCACCAGCTGCCGGCGCGACGGCGCGAAGGACACGGGGCTCGGGCGAGTCCACGGTGGCACGGTGGTCGTGTCGACTGACGGCGGCGACATCGCCGCTGACGAGATCCTCGTTGCCGTGGGTCGGCGCCCCCGCTTCGATGACATCGGGCTCGACGCCGTGGGTCTCGACGTCGACAAGGCGCGCGCCGGCGACATACCGTCCTGGCTTGTCCTCGTCGGCGACTCCAGCGGCGAGGCGCCGCTGACGCACTGGGGCAAGTACCGCGCCCGAGTGCTCGGCGAGCAGATCGCCGCGAGGGCTACGGGTGGTACGGAGGTGCAGCCGCCCGAGGACGTACCCGTCCCTCAGGTCATCTTCACTGACCCCCAGGTCGCCGCCGTCGGCCTCACCGAAGCCGAAGCGCGCGCCAAGCACATCGACGTCGAGGTGTCGCACGTCCCGTGGTCGGCCGCCTCGGGGGCCGCACTGTTGCGCGACGACGTCGAGGGCGGCGCCCAGCTGGTCGTCGATCGCGCCACTCGCCGGGTCGTCGGTGCCACGTTCGTCGGGCCTGAAGCCGGCGAGCTGCTCCATTCGGCGACGATCGCGATCACCGGCCGCGTCCCGGTCGAGGTACTGCGCCACGCCGTACCCAGCTACCCCACCGCCAGCGAGCTGTGGCTCCGGCTGATCGAGCAGCTTCCAGTCGAGCTGTTGCAGCCGAAGTAGCGGTCGACAACTTTGGTTCATAGGCGCTCCTAAACTCCCGCGATGGGAATTCGTAATCTCAACGCCGAGTCACAGGCCCGGGAACGATGGTGCGCGCCACCACGTTCTCAGGCTCCTCACCGGCGAGGAGGTGCTCGAGCTGCCGTCGTACGAGCGCGGCCACTCTCGGGTACGTGGCATCGGTGTTGCCGCCCTGATGCGCAGTGATGATCGTGTTCGGCGTGTGCCACAAGGGGTGGTCGCTCGGGAGCGGCTCCGGGTCGGTCACGTCGAGCGCGGCGCGGAGGCGGCCAGTCTGGAGCTCGGCCACCAGCGCGTCCGTGTCGACCACCGAACCGCGCGCGACGTTGACCACCAGGGCGCCGTCGGGGAGCGCGGCGAGGGTGGTCGCGTCGAGCAGGCGGTACGTGGACTCCGACCCCGGCACCGTCAGCACGACGATGTCTGTCGCTCGCAGCAGCGGTATCAGCTCGTCGATGCCGTGGACGCCGTCACGGGCTGTACGGGCGACCTGCGTGATCTCGACCTCGAACGGGAGCAGCCGATCGACGACGGCCTGAGCGACGGAGCCGGCGCCGACGACCAGCACGCGCCGGTCGGCCAGGGACGAGAGCTCCGGGTTGTACCAGCGGCGCTCGTTCTGCGCGACGAAAGCGTGGGGCAGTCCCCGCTGGGACGCGAGGATCAACGCGAGTGCCAGCTCCGACGTACCGGTCGAGTGCACCCCACGTCCGTTGCACAGCGTGACGCCCGGCGGTACGCGCGGGATCGCGTGCTCGAAACCGGCCGACGGCAACATCACGTACGCGAGGTTCGGCACCTCGTACAGGCGCAGCCACCGCTCGGGCGCCGCCCAGTAGTGGCCGATCTGCACGACGCTGACGCGCTCCGCGACGTCCCGTGGCAACGGGCTGAGCAGATCCCACAGGACGAGCTCGACGCGGTCGCTCATGTCGCTCAGCCGGTCCAGCAGTTCCTGGTCGGGCACGGTCACCGTCAGCACGGCACCGAGTCTCCCATCCTGGGAACGGCTCGGGGCTGCATCTTCACCACCGTGGAACTAGCCTGCCGGTCTAGGAGGTGGTCACGTGACCATTGATTCCGCCGATGGCACCATTGTCGTCATTGCCGAAGAGGGCGATGGCCCGACGATTCTCATCGTCCATGGGGGTATGAGTGACGAGTCACCCTGGGGCGCGGTGGCGGCGGAGCTCGCGCGTGACTTCCACGTCGTACGGATCCGGCGCCGTCTGTACAGGCTGGAGCTGCCCAGCGACCCCGCCACCGACTTCGCGCGCGAGGTCGAGGACCTCGCTGCCGTCACGACCAGCTTCCGTACGCCCTGCGTCATCGTGGGCCACTCCTCGGGCGCGGTCGTCGCGCTGGAGTCCCTCCTCGCCCACCCCGAGGCGTACGTCGGAGCCGTTCTGTACGAACCGCCGATCGTCCTCGATGGTCCCCTCGGCAACGCGACGACTCTTCCGCGAGCCCGCGCCGCACTCGCCAAGGGGAAGGTCGGCACGGCCTTGCGGATCTTCATGAGCGAGGCAGTACAGATGTCGCCGGTCCTCGCGTTCGTCATCGGCGTCGCCACGCGGTTCAACGCGGACCTCAAGAGGTTCGCGCCCCGCCAGATCGACGACATGGACGCGATCGACCGGCTCGGGCGCCGCATCGAGGCGTACGCGGCGATTGAGACCCCGACTCTGTTCTTGTCCGGGGCCAAGAGTCCTGCTCACCTCGATGAGAGGACACGAGCCGTGGCTTCAGCCATGCCTCACGCGACCATCACGACGATGCCGGGCCAGGGCCACGGTGCTCACACCGCGGACCCCGCCCTCGTGGCGCGACTCATCGGCGAGCAGGCACACCACGTGGGGCTCGGAGCACCTTCCGCCTGAGGCCGCGCTCAGACCCGCGTCACCAACTGGAGGTGCCGGGATAACCCTTGAACGGGCCGATGATCTCGCTAGTGATCCAGCCGCCGTAGAAGCTGCCGGGCTGCGGAATCACGCGCTCGTCGTCGACGTAGCAGGCGTCGGTCATCCCCGCGTACAGGGCGAGGTGATCGGTGAGCATGGCGAAAGCCGGTTCGGGCGTCGGGTAGTACCAAGCGGCGCGGTGAGCGATGCGGTTTCGGGCCACGAGGTCGAAGTATGCGGCCTGCCCCTTCGCTTCGCAGTAGGAGCTGCCGTCCGCGGGCCGCAGGGAACCCGCGACGAATGCGGTGATCGGGATGTAGTAGGTCGGCGGATGGCTGGTCTCGAGCACCTGCCACGAAGACGACGTCTGACAGATCGTCTCGCCCCCGAGCACGACCCGGATCGCGCGGTCGCAGTGCCGCACGGAGGGGGGTCGCGGGTAGTCCCAGACAGACTCCTGCCCCGGCCCCACGGGATCTGGTGCTGGACGTGTCATAACCTCGAGGCTAGGCCACAGCGGCAAAGGTTCAGTCAGCGGGCGGTCCGGAGGATGCCGCTCTCGACGAGTCCGACGATCTCGGCGACGACCTCGTCAGGGGGGTCGAGGGCGTCGAGAGTGGGCAGTGAGCCCTTCGTGGTGTCGAACGACTGCCACATGTCGGTGGCGGCTTGCTGGTCCGAGAACGGGTGTTCGCTGCGCTCGCGGACCCGTTCCAGACAGACCTCCAGCGGGGGCAGCAGCAGCGCGTAGTGGAAGGCGCGGCCCGCGGCCGTGGCGAACAAGGCTGCGTAAGGGGGCAACAGCACGCCGTCGTACACGACGGTGAACCGCTTGGCCAGCCTCCCGCACGCGGCCGCTGCGGCCGAGATCACCGCACGGTTCTGCGCGTCGGCATCCGGGAGCCACGGGTCGATGCGCCCCCGCGCGAGGAACGCGAAGAAGTCGTCTCCGATGACCAGCGCGCTCGGGTCGTACGCGTCGGCCACCGATCTGGCGACGGTCGACTTGCCGGCGCCCGGTGGTCCGCTGACCACGATGAGCTCACCCACGGCCATACGCTCTCACAGCCCGTACCATCGGCGCATGCTCCCGAGCCTGCACGTCCTGTGGTCGTTCGGCCTCGTCGTCGCGCTGCTCACGATCACGCCAGGCGTCGACACGGCGCTCGTGCTGCGCTCGGCCGCGGTCGCGGGACGGGCACGTGCGTGGGGCGCGATCGTCGGGATCGGCTGCGGCACCATGTCGTGGGGCGCCCTCACCGCAGTAGGAGTCAGTGCGCTGCTGGCCGCATCGCAAATCGCTTACACGATCGTGCGCTTGGCCGGTGCCGCGTACCTGGTGTACCTGGGCCTGAGGCTGCTGTGGTCGGCGCTCCGGGGACATGTCGGTGCGCCATCGGTCACCGCCGGCGTCGCCGATACGTTCGGCGCCGGGTGGCGGCAGGGGCTGTTCACCAACCTCCTGAATCCCAAGATGGGTGCGTTCTACCTCGCGATCCTGCCTCAGTTCATCCCCCCTGACGTGCCGCACCTGACCTGGGGGCTGGCGCTCGCCGCCGTACATGTCGCCGAGGGGGTCGTGTGGCTCGGGATGGTGCTCATGCTGGCGAGCTCGCTCCGTACGTGGCTCGAGCGTCCCCGCGTGGTGCGGGGGATCGACGCGGTCGTCGGTACCGTCATCGCCGGCTTCGGGCTGAAGCTGGCGCTCGACTGATCTGACGCTCCGCGCCTGGTCACCACCTCGCCGGGAAGTCCGTGGGGTCGATGTCGGCGAGCTCCGCGCCGAAGTCGGCGAGCAGCTCGACCGTGCGCCGCGCCGCCGGATGCGTACGGACCGTGTCCTTCAGCAGCGCCACGATCCGGCGCTGGGGGGTCGGGTTGACGAGCCGTACGTAGCGCACCTCGAACCCCGACCACGACGCCACCAGGGCTGGGACCAACGCGAGGCCGATCCCGGCGGCGACGAAGGCCAGGCCGGTCACGTGGTCCTCCGCGCGGGCGACATGACGCGGGGTGATGCCGGCCGCCGAGCAGGCGTGCTTGACGATCTCGGTCGAGATGTCGTCGCGGAAGTCGTACTCGACCCAGTCGTACCCGCTGAGCTCGGAGAGGCTGATGGTGTCGCGGTCGGCGAGCGGGTGGTCGGGCGGGAGCGCGACGAGGTAGTCGTCGGCCCCGATGATCGTCCGACGATAGCCCGGCGGGACGCGCGGCGTGTCCGACGGAAACTCGCTGCGCACCTCGAGGTCGACCGTCCCGTCCGCGCCCTCGGGGACGTCGACGATCGTCAGTTCCAGAGTGAGGCCGGGGAACTCCTGGCGGAGCGTACGGGTGATGCTCGGCATCCACGCGTACGCCGCCGAGGCGAACGACCCAATGGTCAGCCGGGCCACCGAACCCTCGCGCAGGTCGCGGGCCGTGGCGTTGAGCTGAGCCATCGCCGCGAGTGCATCTGCGCTAGCCGCAGCAAGTTCGATCGCTGCCGGTGTGGGGACGATGCCGCGCCCGACACGCTCCACGAGAGGGAAGCCCACCTCCTTCTCGAGCGTGTGGAGGTGCTGGCTGACGGTCGACGGACGGTAGCCGAGACGGCGCGCGGTTTCGGTCACGGAACCACTGGCGATGACCGCTCGGAGGATGCGAAGTCGGTTGAGATCGAGCACGTACAGATCGTACGGCATCGCCGAATGAATGTTCGGCAATCAATGCTTGTGCCGAACTGTTTCCGGGGAGCACCATGGAGTCATGTTCGGACAACACATCGTCGATCGCGACCGCCAGCGTCTCATCGCCGACCTCGACTTCCTCCGCATGGAGGAGCTTCCCCATCCCAAGCCGGAGCGCGCGTACTGGCGCCTGCTTCGCATCCAGACCGGCGGCATCGAGCACGTCGGCGCCCCGCTCGGGCGCCTCGCGTCCGTCCGCTGAACCCTGGGAGCCGACGCTCCCAACCGTTGCATCGAGGGGTCCTCGACCAGTAGGTGATGGGCGACCATCACATATCGGTCCGTGGCCCCTCGACCCATGTCCACCGCCGAATCACAATGGTGCTCATGACACGTCAGTACGACATCACCGACTACCGGATCACGGATCACCAGGTCGACGTACCGGTCGACTGGCAGAACCCCGACCGGTTCGGAACCATCAGTGTGTTCGTACGAGAGGTGGTCAAGCTCTCCAGGGTCGACGACGGCCTGCCGCCGCTGATCTTCCTGCAGGGCGGTCCGGGCGGCGGGTCTCCGAGGCCTCCTCACAACACCTGGATCGAGAAGGCCGCCGACCACTACCGGGTCCTCCTGCTCGACCAGCGCGGTACGGGCAGGTCGACGCCGATCACCTGGCGCTTCATCAATGACTTCACCGCGGCCCATGGGGGTGGCGTCGCCGGGACGAAGGCGGCTGCCGACTACGTCGCAAGCTTTCGAGCTGATGCCATCGCCGACGATGTCGCGCACCTCTGCAAGGTTCTCAATGACGGTGCCCCGTGGACCACGCTCGGGCAGTCGTTCGGCGGCTTCATCACGCTCTCCCTGCTCTCGCGCCACCCCGAGACCGTCGCCAAGGCCATGACGACCGGCGGCATCCTGGCGATCGACCGGACCGCCGACGACCTGTACGACGAGCTGATCCCGTTGCAGACCGCGCGCCACGACGAGTTCCGTACCCGCTTCCCCGACGACCAGGCCCTCTTCGACAGCCTGGCTGATCGTGCTGCCGCGGGTGAGCTGGTCACGCTGGCGGGGGACGTACTCAGCGTGGGCCGGCTCCAGCTGCTCGGCGGCGACCTCGGCATGAGCACCGGCGTGGAGAACCTCCACTGGATGCTCGACACGGCGGTCGAGGCCGACGGCAAGCCGTCGCAGAAGTTCATCGAGGCGACAGCCCAGAGGAGCGAGTGGGTCGGCGAGCCGCTCTACTGGACCCTCCAGGAGGGTTGCTACCACCAGGGCCACCGGGCCGGCGGGTGGGGTGCGTGGAACGCGCTGCAGCGCCACCCGGAGTACGCGCGGACCGCACGCCCCTTGCTCACCTTCGCCGAGTTCGCGCAGCCGTGGTTGTTCACCGAGATCCCC
Organism: Propionibacteriales bacterium; assembly: GCA_017882655.1. GTDB lineage: Bacteria > Actinomycetota > Actinomycetes > Propionibacteriales > Propionibacteriaceae > Fen-668. The sequence goes on along the minus strand of JADGPB010000043.1, from coordinate 3,602 downwards.
GCGCTCCGGGCGTTCGCCGGAGTCGCCGAGGAGCTGGCCGGTGAGCGCACCTGGCCCCAGCTGTGGGACGCCGACCAGCTGGCGCGCAACGACGTACCGCTCGCGGCCGTCCAGTACACCCGGGACCCGTACGTGGGGCTGGCTGGCGCCAAGCGCACACTCGCTCACGTCGGCAGCTCACAGCTCTGGGAGACCGACGACTACCTGCACGACGGCCTGCGGCTGCACGGCGACACGATCATCCCGGAGCTGATGCGCCTGCTGGGTGTTCTGAAGGACTGACCTCAGTCACTCGGCTTCTGCGCACGCGTGGGGCTGATGGTCTCGCCGCGCATCAGCGGTGCCGAGGTACGGCTGCCGAGCTGCTGCATCGCGAGACGCCCCACCAGCTGCTGGTTCGTCGTGACCCGCTCGGAGCGACCGTTGCTCAGGAAGCTGAGCAGCCACCTGACAAGCGTCGACACCTGCTGCTTGAATCCCGCGATCATCAGCAGGTGCAGCAGCAGCCAGGCGAGCCACGCGAGGAAGCCGGTGAGCCGCAGCTTGCCGATGCTGGCGACCGCCTCGTACTTGGAGATCGTCGCCATGCTGCCCTTGTCGGAGTACGTGAAGGGGCCAGGCAGCGGCCCGTTGGCGATGCGCGCCCTGATGCTGTTCGCCGCGTACCGCGCCGACTGGATAGCCCCCTGAGCCACCCCGGGGACGCCATCGATCGCCATGAGGTCGCCGATCACGTACACCTCGGGATGTCCCGGGAGCGTGAGGTCCCCGAGCACCTTCACCCGCCCGGTGCGGTCGACCTCGGCGCCGGTCTGCGCGGCGACCGCCTTGCCCAGCGGGTTGCCCTGGACGCCGGCAGCCCACACCTTGCAGATCGAAGCGATGCGCCGCTCCGTACCGTCGGCATGCTTCAGCGTGAGTCCGGTGTCGTCGACGGAGGTGACCATCGTGTCCAGCACGACCTCCACGCCGAGCCGCTCGAGCTCGTGCTTCGTCTTAGCGCCGAGCTGCTGGCCGAACGCCGGCAGCACCTGCGGTGCACCGTCGACCAGGACCACGCGCGCCTTGCTGGGGTCGATCCGGCGGAAGTCGTGCGCGAGCGTACGGTTGGCGAGCTCGCGGATCTGCCCGGCCATCTCGACGCCGGTCGGGCCGGCGCCGACGACGACGAAGGTGAGCATGTCCTGTACGGCCTCGGGGTCGTCCTGGATCTCGGCCAGCTCGAACGCGCCGAAGATCCGGCTTCGCAGCTCCAGCGCGTCGTCGATCGACTTCATCCCGGGGGCGAACGTCGCGTACTCGTCATGGCCGAAGTACGACTGGCTGGCGCCCGTGGCGATGATCAACGAGTCGTACGGGCTCTCGCGCTCGGTGTCATGGAACCGCCAGCGAACGACCTGGTTCGCGACGTCGATGGACTCGACCAGGCCCTGTACGACGCGGGCGTTGCGCTGGCGCCGCAGGATCTCGCGGGTGGCCGGCGCGATCTCCCCCTCGGAGAGGATCCCGGTGGCCACCTGGTAGAGCAGCGGCTGGAACAGGTGGTGGCTCGACTTGTCGACGAGTGTCACCTCGACGTCAGCCTTGGCCAGGGCTTTCACCGCGAAGAGGCCACCGAATCCTGAACCCACCACCACGACTCGATGAGCCATTGAGCCTCCTGATCAGGGCTTGTAGTCGACTGAAAAGTTGCTTCCCTTCTCTAAACACCGCTGGCCGTAGAAATCTTTCGGGAGGGTCGACTTCCAGCCTGCCGCTCGGATGTCCGCGCATGGAGGAGTGTTCTGACCGACGACGATGACCTTCCAGGTGCCGGAGACCTTGCCCCACAGGATCGCGGCGCCGCCGCGCCCGGGCCCGCACGTACCAGACCGGCCGCCGAAGAAGATCTTGCCGTCGACGAGGTCCGCGACGCGATAGGCCGAGACGTAGATGGCCACGCAGGTGTTGCCCGACTGGTAGTGCGCGAGCTCGCCGACGAGGAACGTCTTCTCGTCGCTCGTGAACCACGGTATGGAGTTGATGGCCGCTGCCGACTGGAAGTAGATGCCCTCGGCCAGGTACACGACGCGACCCGTCGCCTGGCTTGTTGTCGTGCGGGTTGCGGACGCGGTGGGACTGGTCGCGGGCGCGCTGGTGGTGGACTGACTGGATGGTGCCGAGGAGGGTGCGGCCGTGGCCGATGTCGCGGACGGGACCGGGCTTGAGGTGCTGCTGGACGCCGTGCTGGCCCCACTCGGGGTCCCGGCGCATGCCGCGGTGAGCATCATCATCGCGGCCAGAACAACGGACCGCTTCATGAGCGGAACTCTAGTCCGGGCAGGGCTTTTTGGACCGTCAACAGGAACGAATCTTTCCCTGAGAGGCGATCGCTGCGACCCTGATCCGACACCTCCGCATTACCCGGGGGTCCTCGGGGAAGCGCCCCTGATGTCTGGCACATAGGTTCCTCATAGGGTTGGCGTCGAAGCAAAGACCCCGAGGAGACACCCCATGGCAGCGAGCGTCGTCGACACCCCCCACGCACCGACCCCCTTGCGAGCAGCGGTCCGCACCGAACACCTCACCAAGATCTACGGCAAGGGCGAGGCGACCGTCCACGCGCTCGACCGGGTGACGCTCGAGATCGCCGCCGGACAGTACACCGCGATCATGGGCCAGTCAGGGTCCGGCAAGTCGACGCTGCTTCACTGCATCGCCGGCCTCGATTCCCCCTCGGGCGGTCGGGTGTGGATCGGCGACACCGAGATCACCGCGCTGGCCGACAAGCCGCTCACGCTCGTACGTCGCGAGGCCGTCGGCTTCGTCTTCCAGTCGTTCAACCTGCTGCCCACGCTCGACGCCAAGGACAACATCCTCCTGCCGCTCAAGCTGGCGGGGAAGAAGCCCGACCAGGCGTGGTACGACCAGGTCGTCGACGTACTCGCGCTGCGGGACCGCCTCACGCACCGGCCGTCCGAGCTGTCCGGCGGCCAGCAGCAGCGCGTTGCCGTCGCGCGCGCCATGATCACCAAGCCGACCGTGATCTTCGCCGACGAGCCCACCGGCGCCCTGGACTCCGCCTCCGGGACCGCCCTGCTCACGTTCCTCCGCCACAGCGTCGACCAGCTGGGCCAGACCGTCGTCATGGTCACCCACGACGCGCAGGCCGCCTCGTTCGCCGACCGCACCATCCGGCTCGCCGACGGCCAAGTCGTCGCCGACGAGCGGAGGAAGTGATGCTGCGCGAGCCCCGCAGGCTCATCGCCTCCATCATCGCCATCGCGGTCGGCGTCGCGTTCGCCGCCGCCACGTTCTTCCTGTCCGCGTCGCTCGAGAAGAGCATCAGCGCCCAGGTCGCCGGCCCCGCCGAGGGCGCCTCACTGGTCGTCTCGGTCTACCAGGGTGGCATGGTGCCGCCCGCGCTGGTCACCAAGCTCGGGCAGCAACCCGGCGTGACGAAGGTCGTCGAAGGCCGTCTGCCGACGGCGAAGGGTGAGGTGGCCTTCACCCAAGCGTTCGCTAAAGCCAGAAATGTCTCGGTCGGCTCGACCATCGACATCTACTCCCCAGATCGTTCCCAGACCGCGACCCTGACGGTCGTCGGCATCATCGTCCCGGGC
>JADGPB010000001.1 GCA_017882655.1 Propionibacteriales bacterium | reverse complement strand
GCCCGCAGGAAGGCATTGGCGGCGTTGCCCTGCCAGCGTCCCATCAGGTTCTGGATCTGGTTGCCGAGAGTCTGCTGGGTCTGGTGGATCTGGCCCGCCTTCTCCTCGATCTGCTGCGCGGCCTTGGCCATTTCTGCGCGATCAACAGTTGTGTTGCCCGACATGGTTCCTCCATCAGGTTTCGGGGATCGTCCCCGGGTCTTTCGTAGTGGTCTGCAGGTCCGATCCCTCGGTGCTGCGGGTTGATGACCCGACAGTAGGCGCGGCGGGGGTCACCTCTCACCCGGTTGAGAGAACATTCGGACCAAGTTGAGCGCCACTACCCGCCCGTCTGGGTGAGCGTACTCAGAGGGGCTGCCGAACGGCAGGTACGAGGTCACGCAGGGTGGTTCGCGTGGGTCTTGTCGAGGGCGATTCCGGCGGGAAGCCCGTCGGGGACGAGCGACAGCAGAGCCGGTTGTACGGTGCCGATGTCGACGCCCGTGGCGTAGCCGAGGGACGTACGGCTCTCGAGGTCGGGGATCCCGTACTTCTGCCCTTGCCAGATCAGGAACGTCGCCCCGTCGGCGTCGGTGCCGAGCGACCGCAGGAGCGCGCCGCCACCGGGTGCGGTCGTCACCCGGTCGTACGTGCTGACGGCTGGGGTCGCCTTCGTGTCGGTCGGCCCGGCGACCGTGTCGCCGATCGTGATCTTCGGGTTGACGCCGCCGGCTGTGTACGTGGCGCAGACGCTCGTCTTGGTCGTGTCCGTCGACGTGAAGCCGACCGGCCCCATAGGCAGCCCGGGGGTGGCGGAGTTCTGCATCTCGCTGCGGTTGCTCGCGACATAGCTGGCCTGGACGGCCGTGGGTGTCAGGTTGTTGACCATCGCGTCGAGGTAGCTGATCGCCGAGTAGCCGTCGATCAGCTGGATGTAGTAGTTCCAGCTCGCCTTGTCCGTCTGGTCGCCGGTGTAGACGATCGTGCCGACCGGGTTCTGGCCGCTGTGGGCCTTGTTGCCCTTGGTCGCGTCGCTGAACGGCTTGATCTCCTGGCCCTGCGGGAGTGACCTGAGGAAGGCCTCGGTCCCCTTGAGGGACGTGGCGTTGCCGAGCAGCGGCGACCCGTCCGGGACGAGGTGAGCCACACCGCCCACGACGAGGTACGTGCGGCCGTTGACCTCGAGACCGATGGCTGCGTCCGACGAGGCGCCGGGCGCACGGGTGTCCAGCACCGTGTAGCGCACGTTCTTCGTCGCCGGCAGGGAGCAGACGCGGAGCGGGAAGGTCGTCATCGTCGACTTGTCGGGCAGCTGGGAGGGAGCGCCGACGATGCCGTACCGGGCGCCCCGCTCTGCGGAGGCCAGGGCCGCGGTGGTCGCCTTCACGATCGTGTCGCCGCCCGTGATGAGCCGCGCCGAGGTGATGTTCGTGGCGGGGTAGATCATCTTGCCGTCCAGCGTGAAGAACACCACGCCTGAGTCGGTGTCGACGATGACGAGGGGCTTGTCCTGGGACCATGCGTTCGTCGACGGTTTGGTGATGTAGCCGAAGAGGGCGAAGCCACCCACGAGCACCGTGGCGACCAGTATCGAGACGAACGTCCCGAGGCCGAGGCGGCGCAGCGGAGGGGTCGGGTTGTCCGGGTCGCGGTCGACGAGCGCAGCCACGAGTCGCTGCTGAGTGAAGGCGTGTGCCTTCAGCAGCTCCTTGCGCTGGGCCATGTCCGCTCCTGACGGGGTACGAAAACACGGCCATTGTGGCAGGCGAAGGGCCACCCGGTCGTCGTCTGGCACCCCGGATCGCCCCACTCGTCTGGCAGAGTGTGGCGCGGGGCGTCGGCTGACGGCGCGGGAGGGAGCGGGCCCATGGCACGCGGCGATCAGGACATCGTCCTTCCTCCTCGCGCGGCGGCGCCACGGCTCGCCATGACCTGGGCGATCGTCATCGAGATCGCCCTGCTCGGTGTCGTACTGCTCGCTCTGTCCCGTCAGTACCTCTGGGCCGGGCTGCTCGCGATCCTCATCATCGGCCTCGCCATCCCGTTCAAGGGGCACCCGGCGATCGGGTGGCTGCGGCGATGGGTGGGCTACGCGCGCCGCTCGCCGTCGACCAAGATCCCCGCCGAGCTGCCCGCCGACCTCGTACCGCTCGCCGAGTGGATGCCGGGCCTCACAGTGGCGCAGACGTCTCTGGGCCGTGGCGGCGAGCTTGGGCTGATCGCGGATGGGGAGGCGTGGACCGCTGTGCTGGCGCTCGCTTCGGACGACGAGCTGCTCGCCGACAAGGGCGAGGCCATAGACCTCGACGCGTTGAGCGGCCTCACCCGCCAGGACGACATCATCTTCGCCGGCGTGCAGATCGTCACCTACACCGTGCCGGCGCCGACGACCGTGCTGCTGGGCGAGAACTCCGTCGCCGCGGCCGCGTACCGCGAGATCACCTCGGAGGCACCGCCGCCGACGATGCGTCGTACGTGGCTGTGCCTGCGCCTCGACCCGAGGCTGTGCCTGGAAGCGGTGGCGCGGAGGGGAGCGAGCAACGAGGGGGTCTACGCGACGTTGCGGTTCGGGTTGCACCGGGTGCAGACGGTGCTCAAGCGACAAGGAATCGTCACCCGTGCCTTGGCGCCGATGGAGCTGTACGAGGTGCTGAGCCTGGTCGCCGGATCGGGGCCTGAGAACGGCGAACGCCGCTCCGCCGAGGACTGGACGACGTGGACCTGCGACGGCCTCGTACACACCGGCCGCATGATCCGCCGCTGGGGCACGAACGCCTCGATCGGCTACCAGCTGGTCCAGGACGCGATCGCCGACGCGCCGGTGCTGTTCGCCGTCACCTCGTACACGTTCACGCCGCATGCCCGTTCCACCGGCGGCCTGCGGCTGGTCACGATCGACGCCGCGGGTGCGCAGTCGGCGATGGACCACACCGTCGAGCGGCTCGGTACGTCCGTACGGCTCGACTCCCCCGGGGGCGCGCAGGTGCCGACGATGCTGGCCACCGTGCCGCTGGGACGAGGTGGGCGATGAGCCAGTGGGTGCTGCCTGAGGTCGAGGACGGCTCGGCACGGCAGGAGACGGTGGTACGTACGGGGCCGTCGGGCCTGCTGCTCGGCCATGGTCGTAGCAGCCCGATCACGATCCGGCTGTTCCGGCCCAATCCGACCCGCCTGCTGCTCGCCGTACCGGACTACGTGACGTGGCTCCTCGCGTTCCGCTGCATCTCGCTCGGCGCGCACCTGTCGATCATCGCCAACGAGCGTCGGCGCTGGCAGGGGCTCGCAGGAGCCGTGATCCGGTGCGGCGGCACGCTCGACTTCCTCGAGCCGAACGATGCCCTGCCGAGCCAGGGCCGCCCGTACCGGCCGAGCCTCGTGATCGACGATGCCGCCGACTTCGACGGTACGACGGTGGCTTTGGGCCCCTGGCAAGCGGTGATGATGACCGCCGACGCCTCGCACTCCGGCGCGATCCACCTCCTGCGCTCGTGCGACATGGCGCTCGCATCACCGTGCGACGCGAAGACGACCGACAACCTCCGCCGCGCGTACGCCCTCAACCCCCGCCAGCTCCGCCTCACGAACAACCTCGAGGCCAACGAGGTCGCCCTCTGCATGCCGCGCCGGGTGAACCGCGTCGCGATCCCCCCGACACCGACCGAGTACGGGTTGTTGTTCGGCCCGAGGTAGCTAGCAGCCGGACGGTCGCAGCAACCTCAGCCTTGGTCGGCGATGGGCCCACGAACAATGGGAAGGGTGGGGCGGCTGCCATCCCACTCAACCTCGAGAACGTCCCCGGCAGGCGGTCCGAAGCGCACCTGGCCGCCCGAGACGGCAAGCAGTTCCGCATTCGCCCAAGCCAGACGCGCTTGCCCGAGTTCGACACCCAGCGGCAACATGTACCCGGCGTGTGGCGCGGGACGCAGCCTCAGCTCGCGGTCGACGCCCGCCACCCTGATCGAGACGTCGGGTCGGTAGCCGGAGATGTTGATCACGTGCAGCAGCCGGTTGCCGGCGCCATCTCGCGTCGTGGTCGCGAATACGCCCGGGACGGATGCCGTGAGCTCGAGCCCGCGACGCACGCCGAGCCGATCGAGGACTCGTCCGAACAGGATGGGGCTGCTGGGGAGAGCGGCAGCGAGCACGACGGCCCGTCCGAGGCCGTGTGTCGCCTCGACGCCGCACACCGTGCCCCCCACATCGGTGAGGACCATCTGCCCGGCTGAGCCGTCCAGCGACTGCCGCCAGCCCACCCGGGTCTCCGGGAACGGAGCGGCCCAGCCGTGGGCGATGACGCTCGGGTAGCTGTGGGGTCCGTCGGCGAGCACCGGCCCCGGACGCAGTCCGAGTGCCTCGGCGAGCACAGCGCACACTGCACCGGACAGATCCACCTCCGGCACCGGGCCGAGCGCCACCAGCGACCCGCCGGCCGCCACATGGTCGACCAAGCGCTGCTGTACGGCCTCGTCCATGTGGCGGGCTGTCGCGACCAGCAGGCAGGCCGGACGACCATCGGTGCCGACGCGGACCGCCGACCGTTCGAGATGAGTGGCGTCGAACCGGTAGCCCAGCATCAACGCCGACTTGGCCAAGGCTCGGCGCTCGCCGGCTCCACGGTGCAGGTGGAGGTCCGCTGCAGCGCCCACCATTGCCGCGCTGTCCGGATGGGTGTACTCGGTGGCGTAGGCGTCCAGGATGAGGCCCAGGCTCAAGTCGTCGAGCTCCTGGTCGGCGTCTGCGAGCCAGGGTTCCGCGGCGCGGATCGCACGAATGACCTTGCGCGTCGCTGTGAACGTGTCGCCGCGTTGGCCCTCGGGACCGATCGGCGCGGCGGTGCCGTGGCGCTCGCCGGTGAAGCTGAGCCGGTCATTGCCGTCGTGAACCGCTACGTCCAGTGGCGGGTTGATGCCGCCGGCCAGCAGGTAGTAGTTGAACAACCGCACGCCCTGCGCGACGTGCAGCCGTGTCTTCAGGTCGATTGTGGAGGGCTCGTACTGTAGGTCGAACCCGCCGCCGTAGTCGCCGGTTCCGGCCTCGAACTCCAGTGAGGTCACCGGCTGGTCGGCGCCGTGAACTGCAGCCTGCTGCGCGTTCATCACGTACAGATCGGTGTAGGTGTCGAGGGTGAGGTTCCCCACGTAGTGGTCCGAGCCCGACAGCATCCCCGAGACACCGGCATAGGCGTCGACGAGCTGGCTGATTCCGATGCCGAAGGACTCGCCGCCGCCGTCGGACGTGCCATGGATGTTGATGCAGAACGGCACACCTGTCACCCCGAGCGACTCGGCGCGCGCCCGCAGGTGCTCGATGTAGCTGGCGAATCGCCACCGCATGAATCGGGACAGGTCGATCCGTAGCGCCCCCGCCCACTGCTCCCGAGGCGTGCGCACGGCGTCCGCCCACGTCTGGTCCGCCGCGTCGATCATGGGGTAGACGCTCGCGGCGCCAGCCCGGTGCTCTCGGATCCAGCCTCGAAGCTCGCGCAGCGCCTGCGGCGTCAGGTCGGGAGAGTTCGAGACCCAGGCCAGCATGCCCACCTCGTTGTCGAGCTGGACAGCCGTCACCGGTCCACCGCGTGTCGCCAGCCGGGTTGCCAGCAGCGGCATGATGGCGCCGTACCAGCGGTCGCACTCGTCCAGGTACGCGGGCGCGAGGTAGTCCACCGTGGCCGTGGGTGCGGGGCGGCCGTCCCAGCCGGACGGCATGATCTCCGGGTGCTCGGCATACAGCCGGAAGGGCAGACCCTCGTTCTTCAGTTCGGCCATCACAAACGGCCCCGGCCGGGCGAGGAAGGACAACCCGTGGGCGCCGCACAGGTCGATGAACGCCCCTACGTCCCGCTCCGGCGCGCTGGCGCCAGCGACGTCGATCGCCCCGTCGGGCAGCTCGTGGAACAGCCATGGGATATAGCTCGCGATCGTGTCGCATCCGATCTCGACGGCCAACTCGAGGCGCTGCTCCCATTCGGCACGCGGGACGCGGAAGTAGTGCAACTCGCCCGCCAGTACGATCCGGGGCCGGCCGTCCACGAGCAGCCGACGCTTCGAGACCTCAATCATCGTCCGTCCTCCGTCCTGTCGGTGACCCGTGGTCAATGAGTTGAACCACTCCGGTCGCCGACCACGACCAGCCAGGGACGATCGTCTGGGCGGCTCATCGCCCCACTTCCACGTCCACTACGGACCCCGGGCGGAGCGCGCTGCTCGCAACCGCGACACCGGGCGTCCGGTAGGGGTTGATCAGGGGGGTTGTCTGGACGTCGACGCCGTCCACTCGCACCGACCGCACACCGTGGCCGGGACCGCGCACCGCGTACCGCAGGGTCAGCGGGCCGCCCGGGTAGGGCACTCGGGCCTCGAGGCCGTCCAGGCTGGGGGCCAGGACGGGGTCGACCTCCACAGCGTCCGACCGGCGCCGGACGCCCAACAGGCACTCGACGACGAGCCGCAGGAACAACCCTGGGCCCGACGAATAGACGCGCCAGCCCCCCTCCAGCGGCACCGCGCCGCGGGCAATGTCGGCGTACTGCTCCCCAGCCTGAACCCGGTCGGCGAAGACCGCGTCAGAGCTGGAGTAGTAGCAGGTGGTCTGGCGTGGGCGCGTCACCGGTACCCGATCACTCAGTCCGAGCGGGACGGCGAGCAGCAGGCCGTCCCAGAGCCGTTGCGCGTCGCCGACCCGGCCGAGCGCCTCGCAGTAGCGCAGATGGGCGTGGGTGTACATCAGGCCGATCTCCCGGCCCCAGAACGTCGCCGCCTCCGCGCGCTTGAACACCTCCATCGGGCCGCCGCGATAGACCGGCGGCTTGTCGAACAGGCGGGCGCCGTCGGGACCCCACAGGTGGGCGTGCAACAGGTCGAGGTGATGGCGCGCCCGCTCGGGGGAGACTAGATCCCCCGCGATGGCGTGGACCCAGGGAAGGACGCCGTACGTGAGTCCGGTCCGGTGGTCTCGCGGGTGCACAAGCAGTTCCGGCGTGGTTGGGTCCTGGTCGAACACCGCGTATCCGGACAGGACGCCGTCGGCGAGCAGCAGCTCGCCGAGGGATGCGCGCGTGGCGGCCGCCAGCTCGGCGCAGCGCGCGCCGAGCTCGGGCTCCGCGCGGGCGGCGGCGAGGCCTTGTGCCAGCCGGCTGAGCGCCTGGGACTGCAGGGTGGCTGTCCAGGTGGAGACCATGTGCGAGGCCAGCTTGGGGTCGGCCGGCTGCAGCGAGTCGTTCCAGTCGCCGTGGCCGTACGCAGGCAGCGGTGTGGAGTGGACGAGGGTCGACTCGATGTGCTCGATAGCCCGGTGTACGTGCTCCGCGATCGGCGCCGGTGGCGTCCGGGCGCCGTCGCCGCGGCTGGGCAGCTCCTCGGCCAGCAGCGCGGTGTCGCCGGTGGTGAGTAGGTAGTCGCCCAGGGCGAGCAGGGGCCAATAGACGACGTCGCCGTGGGCGTCCCGCTGCCCGATCTCGCCGTCGGGGGGCAGGTAGTCGAAGGCCTGCGGCCAGTCCCCGCGCGCGTTCTGGTCGCGGAAGACCCGCAGCAGGACGTCGCGTAGCGCGTCGTCGTGCGCGTGAGCGGTGAGCAGGCCCACCGGGCCTTGACAGACGTCGCGGGTGCCCCAGGCGCCGCCGGTGTACTGCTCGAGTCCGCGCGGCGACAGGTAGTGGATCAGGGCGTCGTGGGCGAACCAGGGAAGGATCGCGTCCAAGGTGACGACGTTCTCGTCGCGGGCGGTTCCGGCCAGGCCGAGCCCGGCGCGCAGCTCGGACCACAGGGCGGGCTGCCGTAACGGCTCGGGCCCGGCGTCCGCCGCGGCCACCCCGGAGGTGAGAGAGAATGCCGTTTCGCCGGGGGCGTCGAGAGCGCAGCACAGCCAGGGCAGGTCGCGGCTCTCGCCATCGGCGAACAGAAGCTCGTCGCCGCCGTACTCGACGTCCCGGTCGCCGAAATCCAGGCGCAGGATGCGTCCGCCTCCGGATGCGGCGACAACCGGGCCGCTGCCCTCGATGGTGACGCGTTCGGGCGTCTGTCCGTCGTCGGCGCCGAGCGCCAGCTGAACGGCCAGCAGTATGAGGTCGATGTCGCCGACGGTGCGGATCGTGAACTCAAGGCGGTGGGCGTCCACACAGGCCCTGGTGGCGACCTCCACCTCGGAGCCGGCCAGGTCGTACAGCCATCGCGCACCATCGAGCCCGAGCGTCCAGGCGGTCGGGACGTCCAGCAGTTCCCAAGCGCCGGCTCGCCGCACGAAGGCGCGCAGACCGTGAGCGTCCTGCAGACCGAGGTAGGTGCGGTCGCCGGAAACCAACCCGCCAAGGCTCACGTGCCCCGCGGTGACCTGGGACGCAAAGACGCCCCGCATCCAGATCGTCGAGGTGAGTGTGCCCGCCTCGGGGGTGATCCCGTCGCCCGTCCGAAGGATCTGGCCGTGCGGGCGCAGGACCGACAACTCCTTCTCCCGTGCCGTGACGTGCTCGCCGGACTCCGTCCGGAACGCCCACGCCGACCCGTCGGGTGCGATCTCGACGAGGTCTCGGCTGCCTGGGAACCAGCGTTCCGCGATCGCGTCCGACAGAGGGGACGCGGGTGCCACGGGGGAGTCGAAGATGGTCCCTCGCGGAACACCCTTGTCGGTCTCGGGGGCGCTCGCGTCGCCTCTGCCCGGTTCGCCGGCGTCATCCGGTGACGCCTCACCTCGGGCCCGCTCCCGTGATGCGGCGTGCACCCGCCGGACCAGGTCGGCGTCCGCGGGGCCAGTGGCGTCCGGGTGGTCTTCGACGAAGGCACCGAAGAAGCCAGCGAAGACCGTTTCACCAGGGCCGACGTTCAGTTCGTCGGAAGCCAGAGCGGCTAGCGTGTGCTCGTGCTGAAGGCGCCTGGACGGGAGGTGCGACACGTCCAGGACCGGTCGTCCGTTCCGCAGCGTCCGTAGCTGTAGCGCATCAGTCGCCCAGCCCATACCGCGGCCCAGAGAGCCGAGGACCGCCCAAGGCTGACGATCGCCCGGCATGTTCTGCCGGACGGCGACAGCGTTGCCGAACTCGGGATCGCTGATGACGGATAGATCCAAGTACTGACTTACGAAGTACTCGTTGGTTCTGACCACTTCGTAGGGTGCCAGTGCGAAATCCTGCGTTGCGACCAGATCGCACGCCAAGGCCTTCCCTGACCGGTTGTGCAGCCCGACCTGCCAACGCCAGTCGTGGCCGCCGGGGCCGAAGGAGAACTCGACGCTCCACTCCAAGGCGCCGTGGCGCCCGCGACGCACGATGGCGTCACCCGCCATCGACGTTGTTCCTTCTGATGCCGGGCCGAGCATCGGGACAGCGGGGGCGCCGCTCTCCCGCGGCCGGAGGTACAGCCCGGTCAGCCCAGCCTCGAAATGGCTGGCAGGGTAAAGAATCATGCTCAGGCCAGCTACGTCGAAACGCGTCGGTGACATTGCTGAGGTGAACTCAGCATGGGCATCCCCCGAGGTCAGTTCCAAGGGTGGTCGTAACACGCGGCTGGATGATTGGAGCACGTCCCATGTCTAGCACTGGCTTCTCGTGGAAACCAGGCCAGGCCTGCTGAGGAACCAGTTTCACCCATTTGTGGAAATAGTTCCGCGCCGCACAGAAAGTTCTTTCAGGGCCAGAATGCCTAGCCATTGGGTCCCGCCGGCCATACTCTGTGCCCAAGGGCCCTCGGGATCCTCCCCCCCAATGACGAGGGTTGAGAAGGAGAATGTTTCAATGAAGAGCAGATGGACGCTCGCGGCCGCTCTTGTCTTGTCCGGTGCGCTCACCCTCGGCGCCTGCTCCGGCAAAGTGGCTACCCAGAGCAATGCTGGCCCGGCCGCGTCCGGATCAGTGAACCGGAACGGCACCGAGAACATGATCGAGCAGCTGACGTTGCCCGCCGAGGTGGCGGACAACGTCGCCGGCATCGAGAACTACAATCCTTGGTCGCCGAGCTCGACGTCGAAGACGTACTTCTATGAGCCGCTGATGATCCGCAGTTCCATGAACTGTCAGGTCGTTCCGTGGCTTGCCACCGACTACAAGTGGGACGGTCCGACCAAGCTCTCCTTCACGATCCGCGATGGCGTCAAGTGGTCGGACGGCCAGCCACTGACGGCGGAGGACGTGGCGTTCACGCTCAACATGAAGAAGCAGTATCCCGCGCTGGACGACATCGGCCTGTGGAGCGACACCTTTGGCGGCAGCGCCAAATCCGTCATTGTCGACGGCAACAAGGTCGTCATCGACTTCACCGGTAATGCCGCCGCCAAGTTCGACAGCTTGATCACCGCCAAGATCGTGCCCCAACATGTGTGGAGCAGCGTCGGCGATCCGTCGAAATACGTCGACACGAAGCCCGTCGGCACCGGCCCCTTCAAGGTCGGCTCGTACAATGGACGGAAACTCGTCCTGGATCGCCGCGAGGATTACTGGCAGGCAGACAAGGTGAAGATCAACCACCTGGTCCTTGCGGGCAATTTCGACGCAACCAATGCCGCCCTGAAGCTGACGTCGGGCCAGCTGGACGCGTACTGGGGCGAGATTCCAAATCCAGCCAACTCCTTCCAGGCCAAGGATCCGGAACTGAACCATTTCTGGTACGCCCCGGCCGGCAGCACCGTCTTCACCCCGAATCTGACGAAGGCGCCATGGAACGACTCCGCATTCCGGGTGGCCGTCAGCCAAGGGTTCGACAAAGAGCAGATGACCCAGAAGGCCACCTACGGCGTCATGGGTGTCGCGTCGCAAACAGGCTTGAAGCTGCCATACGCAAAGGCGCTGCTACCCGACGCCATGGCCAACACCGACACGGTGCTGAAATATGACACCGCCAAAGCCAACCAGATGCTGGACGCTGCAGGATACGCCGTCGGCAGCGACGGTTTCCGGACCACCAAGGACGGCAAGGCAATGCCGGTGACCTTCTCGGTGCAGGCCGGCTGGATCGACTACCAGGGCGCCGCCGACATCATCGTCCGCAACCTGAAAGAGATGAAGCTGGACGCCAAGCTCATCACCAGCCCGCCGGACGCCGTCGACCTGCAGAAGAAGAGCGGCAACTTCGACGCGTTGATCGAGTACCTGAACGGCGGCTGCGAGGTCGCCCGCAACCTCGGTGCGAAGCTGTCGAGCGGCCTGTTCCCGACGAAGACCGAGGTACGCTCCAACGTCGGTAGGTACAGCAACCCTGCGACGGATGCGATTGTCACGAAGCTGTCGGGCTCCACGGATCCGGCCGAGCAGAAGTCGCTCGTGGGCCAACTGGTCGACGTCATGGTCACACAGGCCCCGGTGACACCGCTGTTCTACGCGCCGGCCCGCATGATCTACCGCACTGACAAGGCGGTGGGTTGGCCCAGCGAGGCCGACCCGTACGCGACCAACTCAGAGATGCTGATGATCATGACGCGACTGAAGTCGGCCAAGTGAGCGCGCCGAGCTGAATCCCCCACGCGGGGCGCCGATTTCCTCCGGCGGCGCCCCGCCACCCGGGCCGCGCTCTCTTGCGGCTCCCCGGCTCCGGCCGGATGCATTCCCACCAGAACGCCGCAAGACGCCTCAGCTCGGGTGCCGTTGACGGCCGGAAAGGGTTGACGATGCGCTACTTCGCCCGCCGAGTCGGGTACTTCCTGCTCACCCTCTGGGCGGCGGTCACGCTCAACTTCCTGATCCCGCGCCTTCAGCCCGGCGACCCCGCCGAGATGATGATCAAGAAGCTCGCGGGCAAGGACGCCGAGCTTGACCCGGACAAGATCCGGGCGATGCGCGCCATGCTCGGTGCGCCAGGGGGGACCCTGTTCGACCAGTACATCGCCTACATCAAGCAGCTGCTCCGAGGCGATTTCGGTGTCTCGTACACCTACTTCCCGACGCCGGTGACCACTGTCATCATGAAGGCGCTGCCCTGGACGCTGATCCTCGTCGGAGTCACGATGCTGCTGTCATTCGTGGTCGGCATGGTTCTCGGCGCCCTGGCCGCCTGGAAGCGGAACTCGGTATTCGATTCTGTCGTGACCCTGGGCTCAACATTCATCGGGACCCTGCAGGCCTTCTGGATCGCACTGCTGCTGTTGTTCGCATTTGGCTATATTCTCGGCTGGTTCCCCACGTCGGGCGGCTACGACGCCTCAACCCCTGGCCTGAACGCTCAGTTTCTCGCCGACGCTGTCTACCACTCCGTCCTCCCAGCGGCGGTGTTGTTGTTGCTGACGCCCATCGGCTGGATCCTGGGGATGCGAAACACCATGATCATGAACCTCGGCGAGGACTACATCCGTCTGGCCAAGGCCAAGGGCGTCCCCGACCGGCAGGTCGCCCTGCGCTACGCCGCTCGCAACGCCCTGCTGCCGTCGATCACCGGCTTCGCTATGGCGCTGGGCGGCATCCTCGGGGGGCAACTGCTCATCGAGCAGACCTTCGACTACCCCGGCCTGGGCCGCATCATGGGTCAGGCCGCCACGAGCAAGGACTATCCGCTTCTGCAGGCCCTCCTGCTGTTCACCATCGTCGGAACGCTGCTCGCGAACCTCATCGCGGACATGCTTTACGGCGTTCTCGACCCGCGCGCGAGGAAGGCGAGTTCGTGACACCCACGCAACCACTCGTGCCCGTCGAGGGAATCGATTCCTCACCGCCGAGCACTATGAGTGACGACCCAGGTCTTCTCATAAGCGCAGAAGCTCAGATCGATGAGATCGAGTCCATGGGCCCGGCCTGGTGGCAGGTGATCTGGTCGTCGAAGAAGGCGCGCTGCGGCGTGATCCTGCTCGGCCTGTACATCCTCCTTGCGGTCTTCGCTCCGTGGATCGCGCCGTACCGGGCCGACAACCTGACATTCAACCCCGTCGAGCTGTCCAGCTCGGCGCACCTTCTCGGCACAACGACCCAGGGCGCCGACATCCTCAGCCAGCTGATCTGGGGCACACGCGTGTCGCTCACCGTCGGCCTGTTCGGCGGCCTGTTCGCAACAACGGTCGCTCTCCTCATAGGCCTGGTGTCGGGGTATCTCGAAGGCACCTGGGTGGATGACGTGCTGTCGTTCTTCACCAACGTCGCACTCGTCGTCCCGACGTTGCCGCTCATCATCACCCTGATGGCCTACTCCGAGGTGCGCAGCATCTGGTTCACCATCCTGATCATCGGAATCATCAGTTGGGCCGGCCCGGCCCGCGGGAAGCGGGCACAGATCATCACCCTGCGGAACCGTGACTTCGTGACAGCCGCCAAGTTCGCCGGCGACAACACCTTCACGATCATCTTCCGAGAGATATTGCCTCAGATGATGTCCTTGGTGGCGGCGGGCTTCTTCGGTGCCGCCACCGGCGCCATCGGGGCGGAGGCAGGCCTCTCCTTCCTCGGCCTCGGCAACACGGAGTCGGTGTCGTGGGGGACCATGCTGTACCAGGCCCAGCTACAGGGCGCGCTCGCCCAGGGCCTGTGGATCTGGCTGCTCCTGCCGGGCCTGGTCCTCTCTGGCCTGGTCATGGCGCTGACCCTGATCAACTTCGGCATCGACCTCATCAGCAACCCGCACCTGCGAGAGGACGCCTAGCATGCCCGCTCCGCTGCTCGAGGTGAAGAACCTCACCGTGCGCTACGAACCCAAACTGCACGCCGCGCTCAACGCGGTCGAAGACGTCTCATTCACGATCGACCCTGGGGAGTTCGTGGGACTCATCGGCGAGTCCGGCTCGGGCAAGTCGACACTCGCGAACGCGATCCTTCGTCTCACCGAGCGACCAGGACGGATCGCTGCCGGCCAGATCGTGTTCGCCGGCATGGACATCACGACGATGAGCCAGGAGGAGCTGCGGCCATACCGGTGGCGCGACATCTCAACTGTCTTCCAGAGCTCGATGAACGCGCTCAACCCCGTCGCCCGAGTCGAGCCGCAGTTCCGGGACGCCATCGAACTCCACAGCACGCTGCGCAAGGGTGCTGTTGTCGATCGCATCAAGGAGCTCTTCGACCTGGTAATGATCGACCACCGCTTCATCAACGCATACCCCCACGAGTTGTCCGGCGGCATGAAGCAGCGGGTCAACCTCGCTCTGGCGCTGGCCAACGACCCGAAGTTCGTCCTGCTGGACGAGCCCACGACCGGCCTCGACGTCGTCGTCCAGCGTTCGATCCTCGAGAACGTGCGGCGACTCCAACGCGAACAAGGCTTCGCGGTGCTGTTCATCAGCCACGACATCGGCACGGTCCTCGACATGTCCGACCGGATCCTTGTGATGTATGCCGGCCGGATCGTCGAGGAGAACAAGACGCGTGCGCTCCTCCGCGACCCGCTGCACCCCTACTCGAAGGGGCTGCTGGGGTCTTACGCCGACCCGCGCAACGAGACCGTCCGAATCACCTACGTGCCCGGGCGTCCGCCGGACCTGTCCCGCGAGCACCAGGGCTGTCTGTTCGCCCCGCGCTGCCCTGAGAAGATCGAACGCTGCCTGAGCGTCGAGCCAGGGCTGCTGACGATCGCGCCAGCGGCGGCCGAAGTCACGGTGGCACCCGAGACCACCAGCGCTGAGGCAGAGTCCGAGAGACCCCCCGAGGTGCTGCAGCGGGTGGCGTGCCACGTCGCCCACCTGCAGCGCGAAGCGCCGGACACACCCGGTTTGCCACCGAAAACGCGCCGTTTCCAAGGGCCTGAGTTCGTGAAGTCCGTAGGGGAGACGGAGGAGGCGCTGTCCAACGAGGTCTTCCTCCAGGTGAAGGACGTCACCAAGACCTTCCGGACCCGGCGCGGCCTCAGGATCGAGGAGAACGAGGTCATCAAGGGTGTCAGCTTCGAGTTGCGCCGCGGCATGGTGACTGCGCTGGTTGGTCAGTCCGGTTCGGGAAAGTCGACGATCGCGAAGATGATCACGGGGGTGGAGCGCCCGACATCGGGGGAGATCGTCTTCCACTCCAAGAGCGGGCCGCTCAACGTCGGAGGCTTGGGTGGCGCTGACCTGGCACGCTTCCGGAAGCTCGTCCAGATGGTCTTCCAGGACCCGTACAGCTCGCTGAACCCGAACAAGACCCTCGAGTACATCCTCTCGAGGCCTCTGAAGAACCACCGGAAGATGCGCGGCAAGCAGTTGCGCGCCGAGATCGACTCACTCCTCGAGGCAGTCGCACTCACTCCGCCGGGACAGTACCGCGGACGCTACGGTTTCGAACTGTCCGGCGGGCAGCGCCAACGTGTCGTGATCGCGCGGGCGCTCGCTGCCCAGCCCGAGCTGGTGATCGCTGACGAACCGATCTCGAGCCTCGACGTTTCGATCCGCGCGGAGATCCTGAAACTGCTGCACAAGCTCGTGCAGGACTCTGACGTAGGCATCCTCTACATCACCCACGACCTGCTCAGCGCGCGCATGCTTGCGGACGAAGTGATCGTGCTCAACAACGGAGAGATCGTGGAACGGGGCGAGGCCATCGACGTCATCCGCAACCCTAAGGACGAGTACACGAGGCGGCTCGTTGAAGCCATCCCGAACCCATTTGCCGAGGCCCTGGCCTGAGTCCTCCCGTCCTTCGCTGGCCCACGCGGGTTCAGGCACAAACACACTCTCGATCATGAAACTACGTAAACTGAGTCAGTGCCCCAGGATGAAGAGCAAAGGCCGGCCACCATCTACACGGTGGCCAAACTCGCCGGGGTGTCGATCTCGTCCGTGTCGCGCGTCCTGCAAGGGTCCGCGCCAGCGTCGGAGGCGACGCGCCAGCGTGTCTTGAAGGCAGTGGGGCAGCTCGACTACAGCCCGTTTCGGGGCCGGGCGAATCAGCTGCGCCAGGAGACCCACGGCTTCGTGACGCCCGCTGTGATCGGCCCCTACTACGCCGAGTTGCTGGCGAGCTACCTGTCCGTAGCGGCGCAGAACGGGGTGAGCGTGCGCCCGGTCGTGGCAGACACTGAACCGGGGCGCCTGATCGAACGGGTCGTGAACCTCTCCGGCATGGTCGACGGCGTGGTGATCACGCACTTGACCGTGCCGGACGAGGTGGTGGCATTCGTTGCGTCCCGCGTCCCGGTAGTAGTGACCGGACGTAGTCCGATCCCCGGCTGCGACTCGATCGGAGTCGAGAACGGGGAGCCGACAGGCGAACTCGTCCAGCATCTGATCGGGCACGGGGTCAGACGTCCGCGCTTCGTGGGCATCTCGGAGACCCGCGATGTCCGGCAGCGGTACGCGGCGTACCTGGAGGCGGTGATGGAGGCGGGGTTGGATGTCCCGATGGCGGCCTTCAAGGTGCCGGCGGTCGAGAGGTTCGGCCTGCAGGTGGTCGACGAGGTGCTCGCCGAGGCGAACCGCTGCGACGCGCTGGTGTGCGCCAACGATGAGTTGGCGATGTCAGTGATGAAGGCCTTGTGGCGTCGGGGGCTGCGCTGCCCGGACGACATCCTGATCACCGGGTTCGACGACATCATGCTCGCCCGGTACACAATGCCTGGACTCACCACCGTCCGGCAGCCCATCCGGGAGCTTGCTTCGCTGTTGGCCCAACGGCTGCACGAGAGAATCACCACCGGCGGTGCTCCCCGAGAGTCGATGACGTTGACCTGCGAAGTCGTCATTCGCGGAAGTTGCGGCTGCCCAGAGTGACCTGCCTCAAGTACCGCCTCAGTGGGCGGTGAGGCTCATGACCCAGGTGTACGTGCCGAGGACGCCGAGGACCAGAGGGATGACGGCGATGAGGGCGAGCCACTCGAGTACATCCCCCAGCCTGCCCCAGATGGGGGCGAGGATCTGGTTGTACATGCTCGCGGTGTAGCCGGCGAGCGCGACGGTGGCGATCAGCGCGATCGTGAGGCCGATCGGGATGCGGGCGACGCTGGGCAGCGCGAGCAGGAACAGCAGTACGGACGCCAGCCCGAAGAGGGTGCCAGGCATCAGGAGCGCGAAGCGCTGGACGCGTCCGACGAAGACGCGTGCGCGCAGCACGAGCGCCAGGCCGACCGCCGCGGTGAGCGCCAGGGCCAGCCACGTACCGGTGAGCAGCACCGGGATCATCCCTAGTCCCACCGTGATGCCAGTCGCGCCGAGGAAGGAGCCGAGGACGCGATCGGCGGTGAGCGCCCGGCCGACGATGTCGGTCTGTACCGGCGTCTCGTCCTCCATCAGCAGCTGCGCGTTCGCCGGGAGGTTGGGCATGGCGACGCGGGCGGCGTGGTACGAGAGCATCGGCAGCGTCGGGGTCAGCGCCAGCAGGAGCGCGATGGTGACGGCCGAGACCTGCGCGGCGTAGCCGCCGAGCAGCACCATCACCATCGTCGCGACGAGCGTGACGCTGGCGCTCAAGGTGATCGCAAGGTGCGCGTACGGCTGGATGCGTGCCGCCAGCCACGCCGTACCGGACGCGACGATCCCGCACGCCGACGCCAGCAGGACCCGTAGCGGCCAGGTCTCGCCCGGCATGATGTACAGCCCGCCGACCACAGCCAGTACGGTCGCGGCCCATGCCAGGCCGGCCGCCGGCAGGAACCGCCCGAACGCGCGTGACAGCACGATCGAGCCGACCATCGCCGCCACGGACAAGAACAGCGTCGCGACGGTCTCGAGGTTCTGGGCGAGCGGGCTCGTGTCCGTCGTGGTGACCAGCAGGGCCACGGGGATCGCGAGCAGCAGCGCGACCATCGTCACGACGCCGAACCACAGGCTCTGGGCCGGCGTCCAGGAGGGACGGGTGGTGGTGGCCGTGGTGACCGCGTCGACGACGTCGTCGAACGCGGCGTCCGGGATCGTGTTGTCGCGCGAGCGCAGATGCAGCGTCTCGCCGTCGCGCAGGTTGAGGGCCGACACGCGCTTCGTCGGGTCCAGCGGATCCTCGCCGAGCCGCTGCAGGACCCACGCGTGTACGGCTTCCTGGGTCGAGCCCGGCTCGTACCCGGAGAACCTCACGATCGTCGGCAGGCACTCACCAAGGCTCGTGGACCCCGGCAGGGCGACGTCGATCCGCCGGCTCGGCGAGATCACCGTGACGCGCGCGAGGTCCTCGGTCGCAGGAGTGGTCACGGACGTCAGACTAATGCGCGGAAGGATCATGGGTGTACGGACTGCGAGGCGGTCACGATTCGGTGACTGACCCGAGAGCGCGAGCAGCGAGGAACCCCCAAGGCCCCGCTCTGCGGCATGATGGCGTCGGCACCCTCACGGACAGGACCCCGCATGGCAACGGTTGTCTTCTCCCGCGGCAAGCGGGCGACGCCACCGCCCATGCCCAGGGGAGACCTGCTGCTCGAGTCCCCGCCGGAGATCCCGCCACCCGCCGCGAAGCAGACGTTCGGAGCCGTCCTGCGCGTTCTCCCGATGATCGCGGGCGTGGCGGCCATGGGCCTCATGTACTCGGGAATGCTCGGCGGAGGCACCAAGCTCGGGATGGGAGCGGTCGCGGGCGGCCTCATGGGCGTCTCGATGATCGGCATGATGGTCAGCCAGATGGGCCGCGGCAACCAAGACGAGTCGCAGCAGCTGGACGCGAGCCGCAGGGACTACTTCCGCTACCTCGGCCAGACGCGCCGGCAGGTACGCAAGACGGCCTCCGACCAGCGCCGGGCAGTGATGTGGCGTCACCCGGCGCCCGACACGCTCTGGTCGCTCGCCGGCGCCCGGCGGATGTGGGAGCGCAGGCCCGACGCCGACGACTTCCTGTCGATCCGGATCTCGGTCGGGCGGCAGCAGTTCGCCAAGCGGATCGTGCCGCCCGAGTCCAAGCCGGTCGAGGACCTCGAGCCGCTGACCACCGGAGCGCTGCGCCGCTTCATCCGCACGCACCTGACCGTCCCGACCGTGCCGCTGCAGGTCAACCTCCGCGGATTCAGCCGGTTCGAGCTGGTCGGCGACCTCGAGGCCTCGCGACGGCTCGCGTACTCGATGGTCGCCCAGATCGCCGCCTGGCACGCACCGTCCGAGGTGCGGCTCATGGTCGTCGCGTCACCGGAGAACGCCGAGCGCTGGAACTGGGTCAAGTGGCTGCCGCACGTACAGCACCCGACACGTACCGACGGGGTCGGCCCGGTCAGGTTCTTCGCCCGCTCGGGACTCGAGCTCACCCAGGTGTCCGACGGGAGCCAGGGCGTCTCCTCCGGCGACCCCGTACACGTCGTGGTGGTTGTCGACGGCGTCGACGGGATCAGCGCCGACATGTTCGCGACGCCGACGACCACGACCAGCACGATCGACATCACGGGTCAGCGCGAGCGGCCCCGCCGGATCGAGCAGGGCGTCGCGGTCCTCGACGTCACACCCGACGAGGTGACCCTGCACCGCCGCGTACAGTCCGGCCAGATCGCGCCCACACCGTTCGGCAAGCCGGACCAGGTGCCGCTTGTGTACGCGGAGATGCTCGCCCGTCAGCTCAGCCCGTACCGCATGCCTGTCCTCGCGATCGGCGAGGACGAGGATGCCCCCGAGCTGGTCATCGAGGCGCCGAAGGACTACCCCACGATGCTGGGGGTCGGCGACCCGCTGACCCTGGACGTACGACAGGCCTGGCGGCCACGTCCGCTCCACCAGCGCCTGCGCGTCCCTGTCGGCGCCACCGAGGACGGCCGCCCTGTCGAACTGGACATCAAGGAGTCCGCGATGGGCGGCATGGGCCCGCACGGCCTGTGCATCGGCGCGACCGGCTCCGGCAAGTCCGAGTTCCTCCGCACGCTCGTGCTCGGCCTGGCGATGACGCACAGCTCGGAGCAGCTCAACTTCGTGCTCGTCGACTTCAAGGGCGGCGCGACGTTCGCCGGCCTCGACGAACTGCCGCACGTGTCCGCGGTCATCACCAACCTCGAGGGCGAGCTCACGCTTGTCGACCGCATGCAGGACGCGATCGCGGGCGAGATGGAGCGCCGCATGGAGGTGCTCGGCGCGACCAACGCGTTGCTCAAGAACAAGGACATCAAGAACCGCGAGGAGTACGAGGCCGCGCGGACCGACGGCGCCGACATCCCGCCGATGCCCAGCCTGTTCATCGTCGTCGACGAGTTCTCCGAGCTGCTTACCGCACGTCCCGAGTTCATCGACCTGTTCATCCAGATCGGCCGGATCGGACGCTCGATCGGCGTTCACCTGTTGCTGGCGTCGCAGCGGCTCGAGGAGAGCAAGCTGCGTGGCCTGGACACGTACCTGTCGTACCGCGTTGCTCTCCGTACGTTCTCGCCGGCCGAGTCGCGCGTGGTCATCGGCGTGCCGGACGCGTACGAGCTACCGAGCCCGCCCGGCAACGCCTACCTGAAGTTCGACACCACGAACATGGTGCGGTTCAAGGCTGCGTACGTGTCGGGGCCGTGGCACGGCAGCAGCGCGCCCGTCGAGGTCGACGCCGACGACGCAGGCGGTGTGATCGGTGGCCTGGGCAAGAAGGCGTGGGCGCCGCCCGTGCTCGAGTTCGACGCGGGATACGTACCGGTCGTACGACCGCCCGACCCTGAGCCCGAACCGATCCGTCCGCAGGCTGAAACCCCCGTTGACTTGGTCGTTCACGTCCCCGAACCCGCCGACGACGAGGACGACACGTTGCTCGGCATCGCCGTGGGGCGACTCAAGGGGCACGGCTGGCCGGCGCACAAGGTGTGGCTGCCACCGCTCGACTACCCGCCGACGATGGACGGCCTGCTCGGCGGCCAGCTCGTCGAGATCCCGGGCCGCGGGCTCACCGTGCCGGACCCCAGGTTCCGCGGCACCCTGTCGGGCCCCGTCGCCCTCATCGACCGGCCGCGGCAGCAGCGGCGCGACCCGATGTGGCTGGACTACTCCGGCGCTGGCGGCAACCTCGCCGTCGTCGGCGGCCCGCAGTCCGGCAAGTCCATGGCGCTCCGCGCGACGATCGCCGGCCTCGCCCTGACCCACACGCCCGCGGAGATCGGCTTCTACGTCCTCGACTTCGGCGGCGGCTCACTCACGAGCATGCGCGACTTCCCGCACGTCGGCTCGGCGTGCGGCCGGCTGGACGTCGACCGCGTACGCCGCACCATCGCCGAGATGACCTCGCTGCTGCAGTCCCGCGAGGTGCTCTTCGCCGAGGCGGGCATCGACGGCATCGTCAGCTACCGCCGCGGCCGGCGCGACGGCAGCATCCCCCCCGACCGCTTCCCGACCGATGTCTTCCTCGTCGTCGACGGCTGGATGACGCTGCGGGGCGAGTTCGAGGCCCAGGACCCGGTCATCACGAACCTCGCGGCACGTGGCCTCGGCTACGGCATCCACGTCATGGCTAGCGCGAACAAGTGGTCCGAGTTCCGGCTCGGCATCCGCGACCTGTTGCAGAGCCGGGTCGAGCTGAAGCTCGGCGACCCGTTCGAGTCCGAGATCAACCGCAAGCTCGCCGCCGTCGTACCGGCCAGTCGTCCCGGACGCGGCCTGTCCAGCGACGGCCTCCACATGCTCGTCGGCCTGCCGCGGATCGACGGCGTCGAGGACGCCGACTCGGCCTCCGACGGACAGCGCCAGCTGACCGCCCGGCTGAGGGCCGCCTGGCAGGGCCCGCGTGCCGCCGAGGTCCGGATGCTGCCCGCCGACCTGCCGCTCACCGCGCTCCCGCCCGTCACGTACGACCCGCTGCGCAAAACCGTGCCGTGGGCCATTGACGAGATCGACCTCGCGCCCGTCACGTACGACCCGAAGGCCGAGCCGCACCTCATGATCTTCGGCGGTCCGGAGTGCGGCAAGTCGACGACGCTGCGGGTCATCATCGACGGGCTGCTGAAGCGCTACACGCCGAAGGAGGCGAAGTTCCTCGTCCTCGACTACCGGCGCTCGCTGTTGGGTTTCATCCCCGACGAGTACATCATCCGGTACGCACCGAGCCAGCAGTCCGGCATCCAGGCGTGCAAGGACGTGGCGCCCGCGCTCTCAGCGCGCCTGCCCGGACCCGACGTCACCAGCCAGCAGCTGCGCGACAAGTCGTGGTGGAAGGGCTCCGAGGTCTTCGTGGTCGTGGACGACTACGAGCTCGTCTCCACCTCCATGGCCAACGCTTTGCAGCCGCTGCAGGAGTTCATCACCCAGGCCAGTGACATCGGCCTGCACCTGATCATCAGCCGCGGCATGGGCGGCGCCGGCCGCGCGGTCATGGACCAGGTGATCGGCAGGATCAAGGACGCCGTGAACCCGGCGCTCATCATGAGCGGCTCGAAGGACGAAGGCATCCTCTGGGGCAACACGCGGCCGACGGCACTACCTCCGGGCCGCGGCACACTCGTCAGCCGCGCGGGCTCCGTCCTCGTCCAGGTGGCCAACCTCCCGGCCCAGCAGTGATGCGCATGCCACGAACCTCACCCGTACGTCGCGTGGCGGTCAGCGTTCTCGCCGCCGCGATCGTCATGGCCGTGAGCGTGCTGAGACCGGCGGCCGCGTACGCGCTGGGAAGTGAACTCCGTCCGGAGTGGTGCTACCCGACGACCCAGGCGGGCCAGGTGACCGGCAAGCTCACCGACGCCTGGCACATCAGCCGGCTCAAGCCTGACCAGGTCTGGGCGCAGAACGATGCCAAGGGACGGCCCATCACCGGTACCGGCATCACGATCGCCGTGATCGACACGGCAGCCCAGATCGGCATCTCGCCGTTCCTGCGGGCGTCGCCCACCACGCCCGGCGTCAAGCCGACCTGGAAGCTCGTCGACTACGTCGGCAGCGACAAAGCCGAGATCGGTCGGAACGTGGACAGTGGTGGGTACGGGCTCAACTGCGCCCATGGCACGCGGGTCGTGTCGCTCATCAACGCGCAGGCGCTCGACGAGGACGACTCCAACTTCTCCGGCATGGCGCCAGGGTCCTCGGTGATCGTGATGCGGGCGCTGAAGAGCGACACGGACGTGGAGGACCAGGCACCGCTCGCCGCGGCGATCAACGACGCGGTGGCAACAACCGGCGTCGACATCATCAACATCAGCCAGGCGGGATCCGACGACACGGCCGTACGGGATGCCGTAGCCAACGCGGTCGCGCACGGCATCGTCGTGGTTGCATCGTCCGGCAACGCGGGGGACCACGGTCCCCGCTACCCGGCGTCGTACCCCGGGGTGATCTCGGTCGGCATGACCACGACGTCCGACGCGCCGCACCCCTCGTCCGAGGAGGGTGTCGGCGTCAACGTCACCGTCGCGGCCCCGGGAGATGCCATCGTCGCGCTGCTGCCATCCGCCCCCGAGGGCCGGACGATGAGCACAGAGACCTTCCTCAAGACGTCGCAGGTCTGGAACACCGAGCCTGGTACGAGCTTCGCGGCGCCGATCGTGACCGGCGTCGTCGCGCTGATGCTGCAGAAGGCGAAGGCCGAGGGTGCGAGCCTCACGCCGGCCGAGGTCACGCGTCGCCTCGAGCTGACCGCCGACCCGCCGCCCGGTGCCGTGCCGGACGCCCAGCTCGGCTACGGCGTGGTCGACCCGGCGCGCGCCGTCTTCGGGCCGTTCCCGCAGTCGGCTACGGTGAGCGCGACGCCGACCTCCACTCCCTCTGCAGGGCCGCTCGAGATCCCCGCCGGTCGTGACACCGTGCCGATGATCGTCGCCGTGGGGGTGACGCTGGGGGTGCTGACGCTGCTGGCCGGCGCCGTGCTCGTACGCGAGGCTCTCTCGCCGATGCGTCGCCGCAAGTACGCGCCGGCCAGGTCGGACGAGCCATGAACCGCCTCCAACCCCGGCGGTGGAAGCCGTCCCGACAGTACGAACCGAGCTCGTGGCTCAGCCGTCCCGTCGTCGGGCTCGCCCTGATCATCGGCTCCACGCTCGGCATCCTCTGCGTCTCGTTCTTCGGGCCGTCGGCGGTGACGCTGTCGCTGGGACCGAGGTACGGCAGCCTGCTGCCCCCCTGGTACATCCCGTCCACCTGGAACATCGCGCTCGGCGACTGGACCGCAGTGATGGGGACCTACCTCTGCATCATGTTGGGCGCGGTGGGGATGTGGATACTCATCCGGGCACTCGCCGCGGGGTGGCGTCCGGTGCCGAAGAAGCTGCTCTGGCTAGGGATCGCGCTGCAGGTCTCGGTCTCGCTCGTCACACCGATGACGAGCGCAGACGTCATGATGTACGCCGCGTACGGTCGCTTGCAGGTGCTCGGCCGCGACCCGTACGAGATCACGGTCGGCGAGATCTTCCGCACCCAGTTCGACACGGTGCTGCGCTGGACCGAGCACCCGTGGCAGGACACACCGAGCGTGTACGGGCCGATCGTGTCAGCGAGCCAGATGCTCGCGAACCAGCTCGGCGGTACGTCCATGCACGATGTCGTGTTCTGGCTGCAGATGATGTGCCTCGTGCCGATGCTGCTCATCGGGATCATGGCCTATCGCATGGCGGCGGGGAACTCGCTGCTCCAGTCGAGGGTGGCGATCTTCACCCTCGTCAACCCGGCGATGCTGTGGGCGGTCACCGCGCAGGCGCACAACGAGGCGTTCGCCGTGATGTTCGCGTTCGCGGCGATCGCAGCGATGCGTCGCCGGCCCTGGCTGGCAGGCCTGCTGATCGGGCTCGCCGGCGCCACCAAGGTGAACATGGTGCTGTTCGGGCTCGCGATCCTGTGGGCTTACCGGCGGGAGCCCAAGAAGCTGGCCGTGATCGTCGGCGCAGCCGCCGTGCCGCTGGCCATCTGCTACGGACTCTGGCAGCCGGCGGCGTTGATCTCGGCGGCACGCAACACCACGTACGTGAACGCGGGCGCCTGGGCCGGCCCGGTGTTCGGGCTGCTGACCCACCAGGGGCTGAGCTGGAACATCTCCAAGATCATCATCAACAGCATCGCGATCGTCGCCTGGGGCGTCGTGGCGGCGATGCTGTTCCGGCTGCTGGAGGTCCGGCCGCTGCCCGGTATCGCCGACCACGTGCTCGACCCGATGAAGGATCCGACCTCGGTGGCCGTCCGTACGGCCGTGGTGCTGTACGCGTCGTGGCTTGTCACCACACCGAACTCGTTCAGCTGGTACGACCTCATGGCCTGGACGCCGTTGGCCATCGCCGCGGCCAGCAGGCTCGACGGCCTGATGCTGTGGCGTACCACGTGGCTGTCGGCCGCGTTCGTCACCGCTCGTGCGATCGAGTACGGACCGGTGATCGGCCTGATCGGCGCCCGCATCCGGGACACCGCGTGCGTCATCGCCCAGGCCCTGGTGCTCGTGGCCATCGTCTGGTGGTACGTCCAGAGCCGGCGGCAGGCGCGGCGTGCCGCCTCGGGCTGATCTCCTCATGGGGTGGGCGCGGTGCTGATGCTCCCGCGTGGCTACGAGGGATTCGCGACTCTGGAGATCAAGCGCTCGGTGTTCCGTGCCGAGATCGCGCGGGTCGATGACGAGGAAGCGGCCCGTACCGTCATCGCCGCAGCCCGCAAGGCCCACGCCGGCGCGCGCCACCACTGCTCGGCGTTCGTCCTCGATGTGGCCGATGCTCAGCCGATCGAGCGCTCGTCGGACGACGGCGAGCCGGCAGGTACGGGCGGGATGCCGATCCTCGCCGCCGTGCACGGCTCCGGTCTGGTCGACGTCGTCTGCGTCGTGACCCGCTGGTTCGGTGGCGTGAAGCTGGGTGCCGGACCGCTGGCACGGGCGTACGGCGATGCGGCCGGTGCCGCCCTCGCGCAGGCGCCCCGCGTCGAGCGCGTCCTGCGTCCGCGGTGGCGCGCCCACGTCTCGTACGCCGACGTCGGCCGCCTCATCAACGACTTGACCGCGCGCGGGCTGACGGTCGAGCCCGAGTACGGCGCTGACGCGTCCCTGCTCATCACGGCAGACCGGGGGCAGGACGTACTGGGGCTGGTGGCGTCGCTCACCCAGGGCGCGGCAGTCGTCGACACGGTGGGAACAGTGGCCGTGGAGTCGTCCCTGCCGTATGGCGCATAGGGTCGCAGGTGTGACCCAACCCATCGATCCCGTGCTGGCGGTCACCCCCGCGCTCCTGTCGGTGACGTTCGGTCACGTGACCGTTGTCGCAGGGGAGACGTATCTGAGCCAGGGCCGGGTTGAGGCGCTCATGGTGGCGTCCTCCGGCGAGGCGACGGTGGTGCAGGCCGCGGTGTTGGGTTCGCACAAGCGCAGGTACGAGACGGTCGTGACGATCCGGCCGGGCGGAGGGGTGACGAGCAGATGCACCTGCCCTGTCCGGGTCAACTGCAAGCACGGCGCCGCTGTCGCTCTCGCAGCGAACGCGAAGCGTCGGACCGCCGCGCCGACGTGGCGTCGAGAGATGGAGGAGCTGACGTCCCCGGCTCGGCGCTCGAGAGCGGAGCTGACCCCGCTGGGGCTGCTGGTCGTCGACCACTACGGGGCGCTCTCGCTGCTTCCGGTGCAACGTGGCGCGCGAGGCAAGTGGGTGAAGACCGGCGCATCCTGGGACGACGTGCGCGAACCCTGGAGGTCCGGATGGGATGACAGGCAACGGCACAGCCTCGACAGCCTGGGCCGATTGCGCTTCTCGACCGGCAACTTCTACGGGTACGGGAACCAGCCGGCCGCGTTGGCGACCTTCGGCCCGCACCTGTGGTCGGCCCTGAGACGGGTCGTCGACTCGGGAGTCGAGATCGTTCCCGGGCGTGACACGCCGCCGGTACGGATACTCGACGATCCGATCGAGGTCGTGGCTCGTGTCGCGGCCGCAGCGGATGGCCTCGAGCTGCACTCTGGTGTCCGGGCTGACGGGCGGGACTGGGAACGCCGGGACGTGACCTTGGTCGGTGGGCCTGCGCACGGCGTCATCCTGCAGTCCGACGGCGAGCTCCTTCTCGGGGCCTTCGCCGAGCCGCTCTCGCCGTCGCAGGAGCGGTTGGCCACGAGGAACCAGCGGATCGACATCCCGGCCGCGGACGCCACCCAGTTCTTGGCAGTGTTCCTGCCGCCCCTCCGGCGGACGGTACGGGTGCTCGTCGACGACGACGTGTACGTGCCGGAGATCCACCCGCCGGTCGTGACTCTCGAGGTGAGGTACGAACCAGGGCACACCACCGACCTCACGTGGGGTTTCCGCTACCGCATCGGCGACGAGGTGATCGACGTCGGTGCCGAGTCGGACGCCTCTGCGGTGCGGGACGGAGAAGCAGAGGCAGAGCTGGTCGGGCTCCTGCCGCGGCAGCCGTGGGCGGTGGTCGAGGCGGCCCCCGGCCCGGCACGTCTCGTACCTCATGCGCGTCTGACCGGAACAGCGTCGGCGGTGTTCGTAACGACCTGGCTCCCGGTGCTGGAGGCGTCGGACCGGGTGGAGGTGAGGAAGTTCGGCGAGCGGCCCGACTATCGGTTCAGCGAGGCGGCGCCGACCGTGACGCTCGCCGTGACCGACCCGCGCGACGGCGCGGGTGACTGGTTCAGCCTCGACGTCCAGGTGTCCATCGACGGCGAGGAGGTCGACTTCGCGGAGCTGTTCGCGGCGTTGGCCAGGGGCGAGACACACCTCGTACTGGCCGGAGGGACCTGGTTCAGCCTCGACCGGCCCGAGCTGGAGCAGCTGCGCGCTGTGATCGCGGAGGCGACGCTCCTGGCCGGGGGCGAATCCGGGCTCCGGCTGCGCGCCGAGCACGCGGGGCTGTGGGAAGACCTCATGGCGCTCGGTGTGGTGGCCGAGCAGTCGTCGTCGTGGCGGCAGGCTGTGTCCGGGCTGCTGGACGTCACGTCCGTGCCCGAGGTCCCCGTGCCGGACGGACTGACCGCCACGCTCCGTCCGTACCAGCTGGTCGGCTACCGCTGGTTGACCTTCCTGTGGCAGACCCGAGTCGGTGGGATCCTCGCCGACGACATGGGGCTCGGCAAGACGGTGCAGCTGCTCGCGGCGATCCTGCGCGTCCGGGCCGACGAGCCGGACAGCCCGCCCGTTCTGGTCGTCGCTCCGACGTCGGTCGGTCCGACGTGGGCGGACCAGGCGCGGATGTTCGCGCCCGGCCTGCGGCTGGAGGTCGTGGAGCGGACCAGCGCGAAGCGCGCCGAGCCGCTGACGGAGCTGAGGGCACGGGCGGACATCATCGTCACCTCGTACACGCTCCTGCGTCTCGACGAGGAGGAGTACGGGGCGGCCCCCTGGGGCGCCGTGATCTTCGACGAGGCGCAGTTCGTCAAGAACCGGCAGGCGGCGACCTACAAGGCGGCTCGGCGGCTGCGTGCTCGCGTGAAGTTCGCCGTCACCGGCACGCCGATGGAGAACAACCTCATGGACCTGTGGTCGATGCTGTCGATCGCGACGCCCGGCCTGTTCCCCAGCCCCGATGCGTTCACTGAGACGTACCGCCAGCCCATCGAGACCGACAGCGCCCCGGATGTGCTGGCGCGGTTGCGGCGACGGGTGCGGCCAGTGCTGTTGCGCCGCACGAAGGAGGAGGTGGCCGCCGAGCTGCCGCCCAAGCAGGAGCAGGTGCTGTCGATCCCCTTGTCAGCGGGACATCGCCGACTGTACGACAGGCACCTGGCCGCCGTACGCAAGCAGGTGCTCGGTCTCGTCGGCGACCTCGACAGGAACCGGATCACGGTACTGGCGTCTCTGACGAGGTTGCGGCAGCTGAGCCTGTCACCGGCGCTGGTGGAGGCCGGCCAGCCGCCGGTGTCGGCGAAGATCGACGCATTGGTCGAGATGCTCGGTGACATGATCGCGGAGGGTCACCGCGCTCTCGTCTTCAGCCAGTTCACGAGCTTCCTTGCGCTGGTGAAGACGCGTCTGGACGCGGAGCGGATCTCGTACGTCTACCTCGACGGGCGCACACGCAACCGCGAGCAGCGGATCAACTCCTTCAAGACGGGTACCGACCCGGTGTTCCTCATCAGCCTCAAGGCAGGTGGCTTCGGGCTGAACCTCACGGAGGCTGACTACGTGTTCGTGCTCGACCCGTGGTGGAACCCGGCTGTCGAGAACCAGGCGATCGACCGTGCGCACCGCATCGGTCAGGAGAACACGGTGATGGTCTATCGGCTCGTCAGCGAGGACACGATCGAGGAGAAGGTCGTCGCCCTCCAGGAGCGCAAGCGCCACCTGTTCGACTCCGTCGTCGGCGACGCCGCCGGCCTCGGTGCCCCACTCACCGCCGACGACATCCGAGGGCTCTTCGAGCCTGGCTGACCACAAGGCTCGTACGACCCATGGAGAAAGCCGCATCGCTCGGCTAGCCTGCGAACCTGATCGGTCACTCTCTTGGAGGTCTCGATGCCCATTCTCAGCAACATCACCGAAGCCATCGGCAACACCCCGTTGGTGCGGATCAACCGCATGGCGGAAGGTATCGACGCCACGGTGGCGGTCAAGCTCGAGTTCTACAACCCCGCGAACTCGGTGAAGGACCGCATCGGCGCGGCGATCATCGACGCGGCAGAGGCCGACGGCAGCCTCAAGCCGGGCGGCACGATCGTCGAGGCGACAAGCGGAAACACCGGCATCGCGCTGGCGATGGTCGCTGCGGCGCGCGGCTACAAGCTCGTGCTCGCCATGCCGGAGTCGATGTCGAAGGAACGCCGGGCGCTGCTCCGGGCGTTCGGGGCGGAGCTCATCCTGACGCCGGCATCCGAGGGCATGCGCGGCGCAGTGGAGAGATCCGAGGCGATCGCGGGGGAGCGTCCCGGGGCGATCCTCGCGCGGCAGTTCGCCAACCCGGCCAACCCCAAGATCCACTACGAGACGACGGGTCCTGAGATCTGGCAGGCGACCGACGGCAAGGTCGACATCTTCGTCTCCGGCATCGGCACGGGCGGCACGATTTCCGGCGCCGGCCAGTACCTCAAGGAGCAGAACCCGGAGATCAAGGTCGTCGCGGTCGAGCCGACCGAGTCGCCGATCCTTTCCGGTGGCAAGCCCGGCCCGCACAAGATCCAGGGCATGGGCGCGAACTTCATCCCGGAGGTCCTCGACCGCAGCGTCTACGACGAGGTCATCACCGTCAGTATCGACGAGTCGGTCGCGGTAGCGAGGGACATGGCGACGAAGGAGGGCATCCTCGCCGGCATCTCGTCGGGCGCGATACTCAAGGCGGCGCTCGACCTGGCGAAACGTCCCGAGAACGCCGGCAAGACGATCGTCGCGATAACCTGCGACTTCGGCGAGCGCTACCTGTCGACCGTGCTGTTCGAGGGTTTGGTCGACTGACCGATACAGGTGCTCTCGCCGAGGGGTACAGGTGCTCTCGCCGAGGGGTACAGGTGCTCTCGCCGAGGGGTCAGTGGTGTGGGGCGAGGTCGTCGTCCACGTAGCCCGGCCGGG
>JADGPB010000417.1 GCA_017882655.1 Propionibacteriales bacterium | reverse complement strand
TGATGCCGGAGAAGGAGAACCAGTCACTCTTCAGCCCCAGCGCCGTACGTACCTGGGCACCGGTGAAGGTGCTCCGCGCGCCGGTCGTCGTGACGACCGTCACCTGCGTGACCCGTCCGCCTTCTGCGCCGAGACCGTTGCGGCCCGTGACATTGATCGACCCGATGGCCCCGGTGCCGAGCGCCGACGCGACCGCGCTCAGCGTCGTGGAGGTGGACCACGAGTGGTACGGGTTGTTGGACGTCGCGTCCCCGTCGTCGACGACTGCGGGGAATGTCCCGCCAGCGGTGTAGCCACCGGTGGAGGAGCTGAACTCCGCACGTGCGATGTTGCCGTTGAGCATGAGGACCTGGCCGGCGGTCCCGGAGACGGCTGTGTCGGTCAGGGAGTTCTCGGACGCCGTGGGCGAGGCGGCGCCGACGGCCCAGGTGAAGGCCCCCCCGTAAACCTGGCAGGCCGTGGTGTCACAGATCTTGGCGCCGGAGGGGCGCGCGGAGCCGGACAGCGCGTAGCTGCGCGCGGCGACGGCCTGCGCTTCGAGCGCCTGCATGCCCTTCCCGCTTCCCGCGCTGCCCCACGAAGCGGGCACTTCACGCGGAAGCACGCCACGCAGGTACGTCTCGGAGTCGATCCTGTTGTAGAGGTACTGCGTGCCGCCCGGGTCGGCGATGACCAGGACGCTCCGGTAGCCGTGACTGCTGGACGAGGAGTCCCATACGCGCAGCAGGTTCGCGAGGTTGGCCGGATCGGCGGTCGTCGCGATTGTCACGCCGGTCGGTCGCGTCGCCCACTGAGTCCACCCAGGATCCGTACCCGGGGTGTACGCGTTCGCTGCGAACACTGCGAAAGAACCTTGCGCGACCCGCCGGACCAGCACGCAGCCCTTCCCGACAGCTGTGCCGTCAACCGTGAGGCCCGGCGCGCAGATGACCGCGTCCTTGCCCGTCATGGCCATGAGTTCGACGTCGATGACGGGGTTCCCGGTGTTCGACATCGTCGTGTTCGAGTAGTAGTGCGCCACGATCGACTGGTAGCTCCACCCCAGGTTCACGGCGTAGCCGTACGCGCCGTACTGCCCCATGCCGCGGCCGTGCCCGTACCCGTGGCCGGTGATCGTCACCGGCCCGTCGACGGCGACAGCGGTGCTCGGGGCTGCCAGCGTCGCGCTGAGTCCCAGCACGATTCCCGTCAGCAACGCGGCAGCGCGTCGGGCCTGACCCGGCGTGAAGAGTCTGATCATTCCCGCATCGTGACAGCGGCGCCCCGCCTAGGTCACGGCAGCGGCCTCAGTCTCAAGCGCAGGTTGAGCCGGTCAGACGAGGAGCTGCGAGGCGGCGAGCTCCCGGTACAGGGGCGAGGTCCCGAGTAGCTCCGCATGCGTCCCCGTAGCCACCACGCGGCCCTCCTCGAGGACGACGATCTGGTCGGCATCGGCCACGGTGGCCAGGCGGTGGGCGATGACGAGGGTGGTACGACCCTGCGAGGCGGCGCTGAGCGCGTCGCGCAGCAGCTGTTCGTTGCGGCCGTCCAGGTTCGAGGTCGACTCGTCGAGCAGCAGCACAGGCGCGTCCGTGAGCAGGGCGCGAGCGATCGCGAGGCGCTGACGCTCGCCCCCGGACAGCAGCACGCCGTCCTCGCCGACCGGAGCGTCGAGGTTGCGAGGGTTGCGGCGTACGACCTCGGACAGGTTCACCGCGTCGAGCACCCGCCAGCAGTCCTCGTCTGTCGACAGCGGTGAGGCGAGGACGAGGTTGTCGCGGATGCTCCCGGCAAGCGCCGGAGCGTCCTGCTCGACGTAGCCGTACTGGGCGCGCAGCACGTCGCGCGGCAGGCGCCGGATGTCGATGCCGCCGAGCCGGATCGTGCCGGCGCCGACATCGTAGAAGCGTTCTAGCAGACCGAGGATCGTGCTCTTGCCTGCGCCCGACGGACCGACCAGGGCGGTACGGGTGCCACGCGGGACCGCGAACGAGACGTCCGCGAGGATCGGTACGGGATCGTCGCCGGTCTCGTACGCGAACGACACCTGCTCGAGCTCGATCGCAGGGGCAGCGGGTGCCGCAGTGCCGTTGAGGCGGCCATCGAGATCAGCGTCGGAGGCGTCAGTGGTTGTCTCGAGCGGGAGGTCGAGCACCTCGGTGATGCGGCCGAGCGCCCCGAGCGCGCTCGACACCGAGGTCACCGCGCCGAAGGCGTTGCCGATCGGCACGGCCAGGAGGAACAGGAACAGCAGGAACGCCGTGAGACCGCCGATCGTGAGGGCTCCGGAGGCAACCCGGTAGCCGCCGACCCCAACCACCATGAGGAATGCGAGGTTCAGCGCCACGGTTGCGGTGGGTACGACGGGGGCGGAGGC
Source organism: Propionibacteriales bacterium (assembly GCA_017882655.1). Taxonomy (GTDB): domain Bacteria; phylum Actinomycetota; class Actinomycetes; order Propionibacteriales; family Propionibacteriaceae; genus Fen-668. The sequence goes on along the minus strand of JADGPB010000417.1, from coordinate 646 downwards.
GCGGGCCACGTCCACACCGGCCCGCCAGGCCTTGGTCGCGAGCGCCAGGATCCCCGCCGTCTCGCGCTCGACGGCGCCGGAGGCACGGATGGTGCGTACGGCGCCGATCGACCGCTCCACATCGGCGGTCAGCGCGCCGACTGCGTCCTGCTGGCGGCGGCTCGCGGCACGGATCCCGCGGGTGAGAACGCCAACGACGCCCATCGCTAGGAGAAGCACCAGCACGGTCAGGCCGAGCAGCAGCGGGTCGATGATGAGCATCCCGATGAGCGCGCCGACAAGGGTGACCGCGCCGCCGACGGCATCGATGAGGCCTTGCGTGAGGACCGCGTAGAGCAACGTCGTGTCCGTACCGATCCGAGAGACGAGATCGCCCGTACGGCGCCGGTCGTACTCGCTGATCGGCAGCTTCAGCACGTGCCGGACGAGTCGTTCGCGGGCGGTGAGGACGACGGAGGTCCCAGCGCGCTGCAGCAGGTAGTGCTGCACGCCGCTGATGAGCCCGTTGAGGACGAGCAGCGCGACCAGCAACCACAGCAGAGCCCCGAGCGGGAGGGCGGCCTGGACGCGACGGACGAGGTCCGCCACGACGAGGGGCTGTGCCAGCGAGGTGGCCGCGCCCGCGACGGACAGGCCGATCGCTGCG
>JADGPB010000042.1 GCA_017882655.1 Propionibacteriales bacterium | reverse complement strand
GACTTGGACACCGACCTGATGAACAGCCCCGACAGGCAGTCAGCCTGCATCTCGCCGCGGCGGGACCAGAGGTTCTTCTCGGCGGTGGTGGACGCAGTGCTCTCGAGGCCATTGAAGGAGATGAGGATGCCGGTCCTCGCCTGTACGGCGTGGCCGAACTCGTGCGCGATGATCATCTCGACCACGAACCGGGCGTTCTGCAGGTCGGTGGGCAGGATCGACGGTAGGTCAGTGGCGTAGTAGACCTTCTGGTCGGCTCCGCAGTACACGGCGTTCTGGGTCTCGAGCTTGCCGCACCCGGTCGTGATGGGCGTCGAGTAGACGATCACCGGAGGCCGCGGCAGCTCGTACCCAGCCTGGGTGACTGGACCGCTCCACACCGTCATGAGGCAGCCGACGATCTTCGTCATGTATGCCTGGAGCTCGGATGGGCTCGCGGTGGTGAGGTCGATCGCCGACACCTGGCACAGCGTGGGGCCAGGGACGGTCTGTGCGTAGATCGCGTCGTTGGCCACCGTGTCCTGGGCCTGCGCCACCGTGGTTACCTCGGGCAGCGTCGGCGGGTTCAGGTCGGGTGCGGGCGGCGTGTAGCTCTCGTTGACGTACCCCCCCGCCATGGTGCTGCCGCCTGACAGGGCGTTGATGACCGCGATCCCCACCCCGAGCAGCACGACCACGCCGAGCACCGCGACGAGCAGCTTGCCGGCTCCACCGCGGCGCCGCGGCTGCAGCCCCGACGGGTAGCCGAACTGGTTCGGCTGCTGGGGTGCCATCGCCGGCACGGGAGCGTACGAGGGGGCGCTTGGCGCGTACGCGCCAGGTGCGGGCTGCCACGAGGGCTGGTTGCTGAAGCCTTGCGGCTGCTGCCATACCGGAGCGCTGGAAGGCTGCCGCCACGCGGGACGGGGAGTTGAGCCGGGCCCTTGCCACGGACCCTGCTGGCCGGGCCACGAACCGTACGGAGACTGCGTCACGCGGTCAGGGTACCGGGCGATGGTGCCGTCCGACAGGGTCCGTTCCGGCGGGCTGTCAGCGGACCGCGTCCGCCGCGACGGTGAACGTGTTGCACGCGTTCACCGCGGTCGATGCCAGGCCGAGCTGAATCCAGTACTTGCGGGTCGTTCCCAGACCGTGGCCACCGTCGACGCCGGAGTTCTTGCTCAGCGAGTCGTCACCGAAGGCGTTCATCAGCGTCGCGATGTTGTCGAGGTCCTGCTGGCTGATGCCGGCTGACTTCGACACCGACCGGATGAAGAGTCCGGCGAAGCAGTCGGCCTGGAGCTCCGTGCGGCGGGACCACTGGTTCGAGTCTGCTTCCGACGTCGCCGCGTCGGCGAGCCCGTGAGCGGCGGACAGGATGCCGGTACGAGCCTGCACCGCGTGGCCGAACTCGTGCGCCACGATCACTTCGACGATGAACCGCGAGGAGCGCAGCTCGCTCGGGATGGCCTGCGGCAGGTCGGTCGCGTAGTAGATCTTCTGGTCCGAGCCGCAGTACGCGGCGTTCAGCGTCGCCAGCTTGCCGCAGGAGGTGGAGATGGAGGCCGAGTACACGACCACCGGCGGCCGCGGCATCGCGAACCCCGCCTTGGTGACTGTGGTGTCCCACACGCGCATCAGGCAGGCCACCACGTCGCTCATGTGCGCCTGAAGCTCCGCCTCGCTGGCCGCGGACAGATCGATCGTCGTCACCGTGCACCGGGTCGGGTTGGGGACGCTCTGTGCGTACAGGGGACTTGCCGTCACCGTTTCGCGAGCCGTCCCCTCGCCCGCGACCTTGGGCAGCGCCGGCGGGTTCGCGTCGGGCTGCGGTGGCACGTACGACTGGTTGACGTAGCCGGAGGTCGTGATCGTGCTGATCACGGGGACCGCCACCCCGACGAGGATGGCAGATGTGAGCAGCACCAGCAGCACCCTGCCGACGTGGCGCTTCTTCGGCCGGGCGACGGGCGGGTACGCGTACGGGCCGGGCTGGAGACCGTACGGAGCGTAGGAGCCGGGCGCGCCCTGGAAACCAGGGGCGTACGGCTGCGGCGGCGCCCAGGTCGGCGTCGCCTGCCATGCCTGAGGGGCCGATGGGGGCCCGGACGGGTAGCTGCGGAGCCCATAGGCGGGGTTGTAGCTGGGTGTCGCTGACGGCTGTTGAGCGCCGAAGGGAGCCGACGGGTACGTGGGTGCCTGCGGCGGGAAGTACACGGGGTTCTGTGGGGCTTGCGGCGGCTGCGGGTACGCACGGGCCGGCTGCTGCGGGTACACGGGCAGCTGCTGCGGGTACCCGGGCGGCGGCTGCTGCGGGTACACGGGGGGCGGCTGCCGTACGTACGAGGGCGTCGCCTGTTGAGGGTACGAAGGGGCCTGCTGCTGCGGGTACGCACGGGCCGGCTGGTGCTGAGGGTAGGCAGGGTTCTCCGGCGGCGCGAACCGCTGGCCGTAGTCGGGCGGCTGCGGGGCCGGAGCCTGCTGAACGGGTGCCTGCCAGCGGAAGGCCGGACCAGGGTGCTCAGGTGCCGGGGCGACCGTGGGCTGGGGAGCCTGCCAGGCGGGAGCAGGCGCAGGTGCGACGGGCGACTCGTCGAAGGCTCGTCGCGGAGCCGGGGCAGAGGTCTGCCAGGTCGGCGCGGACGGGACCGGCTGCGCCGCCGGAGTCGGCCATGACGCGGTGGCAGGTGGCTGCGGCACGGAGTGACCGGTCCAGGACGGAGTGGCCGAACCCCCCGTCTCGGAAGGCGGAGGGCTCACGGCAGGCCGCGACGGCTGCCAGGGCTCAGATCCCTGTGGCGGGTGGGTCACGCTGCCCAGAGTACTGACCGCCCGAATGCCCCCCAGGAGTTTCATGGCAGTTCGTTCAGACGAGTATCGACCACGGAGACACCGGTGCCCGATAGGATCGCGCCGTCGCGGAGCGGCGAGGAGAAGCGGAGGACAAGGCATGGGTTCTTGGCGGGTACGGCTGCTCACTTCTGTGGCACTGGTGGGATCCTTGATGCTGGTCGCCGCTCCGGCGCACGCGGACGGCGAAAAGGCCACATCGTACGTCGTCGACGCCGCGCTTCGCGCTGACGGAACCCTCACGGTCTCGGAGACGATCTCGTTCGACGGTGCCGCGCCCGCCACGCTCACGCAGCGGCTCGCGAACACCCGCGACGAGGCGAACGACGTCCGCTACACGTACACGATCAGGGACGTCAAAGCCTCCTCCGGCAGCAAGGATCTCGGGGCCACGGTGAAGACCGAGGACGGCTACACCGTGATCTCGGTGCCCACCGCCTCGGTGTCGCAGCTCACGATCTCGTACGCCGTGACCGGTGCCACCACACGCGCCGACGACGGCCTGGTCGACTTCTCGTGGCGCGTCCTGCAGGGACTGTCCGTACCGGTCGTCACGGTTTCCGGGACCGTCGGCTCGCAGACGCTGGCGCGCGACTACACCTGCGTAGCGGGTCCGCCGACGGCGACCGAGACGTGCGGGATGTTCTCTGGAGGCACGCACGACACCAAGGCGCTGCAGTTCACCGACGGACCCCGTGGCCAGGGTGAGGTCGTCACCGTCGGGATGCGGTTCGACAGCGGTACGGTGACGGTCACCGAGGACAAGTCGGTGCTGTGGACGCTCGACCGTGCCTTCACCCCGGGACTTGTCCAGCTCCTGTCGGCGCTCGCCGCGCTCATCGTCGGCGCGGTCGTGCTCTGGCTCCTGCATCGACGCGCCGGCCGTGACGCGGTCTCGGCGCGTCCCCAGACCGTGGCCCAGTTCGTACCGGTTGGTGCCGGTGAGTCCGACTTCCAGGTCATCGACGGCGTACGGCCCGGGCATGTCGGCACGATCGCCGACGAGCATGTCGACCCGCTCGACATCATCGGCACGATCCTCGACCTCGCCGTACGCGGACACGTCCTCATCACGCAGCTCCCGTCGGAGGGCGGGCTCACCGACTGGATGCTGACCCGCTGCAAGGGCGCCGATGAGGTCGTGCCGTTCGAGACGCGGCTTCTCGATGCGATCGCTCCGGCTGGCGGCGACACGAGGGTGTCTCAGCTTGCGGCCAGCGTCGTACCGGCAGTCGCAGCGGTGCAGTCCGACATGTACGACGAGGTCGTCTCCCGCGGCTGGTTCTCGCGGAGGCCTGACAAGGTCCGGGCATTCTGGGCGCGGATCGGCTGGGTCGTCCTCGGCGTCGCCGTCGTGGTCCTCCTCCTGCTCGTGGCGTTCACCACGTTCGGCCTGCTCGGGCTCGCACTGCTCGCCGCAGCACTCGGCCTGGTGTTCGTCGGGCAGGAGATGCCGGCCCGCACGTCCAGCGGCACCGCGCTCCTCGGAGGTCTGCGGGTGCTGGCCATGGACCTCGACACGAAGCCGACCGATCAGCTGCCCAAGGGCAAGGAGTACGAGACGGTCTCGCGCATCCTTCCGTACGCCGTCGTCCTGGGCGGCTGGGAGCGCTGGCTGAAGGTCCTCGTGGAGAGCGACGACGACGAGGGCGTGGCCGATCCGACCGACTTGAGCTGGTACCACGCGCCCGACGACTGGCACCTCCAGCAGCTGCCTGCCTCGCTCGACGCGTTCCTCAACGCCGCCCGCGGCCGCCTCTTCGCTCGCTGAGGCCCGGCGCGGCCGGGTGGGCCTCGATAGTGTCGGCGGTGTCGATACGAGGAGGACCCATGAGCCGCAGGATCGTCGTGACCGGAGGCGGTACGGGCATCGGGTACGCCATCGCCGAGCGGCTGTGCGTCGAGGCGCCGCGGCTGCACCTCGTCGGGCGCCGCAAGACCGTCCTCGCCGACGCGGCTGCTCGCCTCGTGGTGGCCGGTGCAGCGCAGGTGACGATCCACCCGTGCGACCTGACCGACTCCGCGGCCGTGGAGGTACTCGCACGCGACCTCGAGGGTGACCCGATCGAGGGTCTCGTGCTGGCGGCGGGCGGCAACTGGTCAGGTGAAGGGGAGGGCCTGGCCAAGGTCGGGTCCGAGTGGCGGGCGAACTTCGAGGGCAACGTGATGACGACCGTGCTGCTCACCGAAGCGCTGCTTCCGGCGATGGCGTGTCCCGAAGGCCGCATCGTGGCGATCTCCTCGATCGCCGGGACCCGCGGCTCCGGTTCGTACGGCGGGGCGAAGGCTGCGGTCCACGGCTGGATGTGGTGGATGGCGGGGCGTGTGGCCAAGGACGGGATCACCGTCAACTGCGTCTCGCCCGGCTTCGTCCCCGAGACCGACTTCTGGCAACCAAGGATTGCGAGGGACCCTGCCGTGTACGACGACCGGGTCGCTCAGATCCCGATGGGTCGTCCGGGTCGAGCGTCCGAGGTGGCCGAAGCGGTCGCGTACCTGCTCAGCCCGGACGCCGGTTGGACCACCGGCCAGATCCTCGGTGTCAACGGAGGCAACGTCCTGGGTCGTTGATCGATTCAGCCTCGTGCTGAGTTCAACGCGAATACGCTTTTCGCCATGGGGGGACGTGCTTCTGCTGGAATGGCGGCAGCTGTTTTGGCGCTCAGCGGGTGCGGGGCCGCAAGTTCAACGTTCCCGGCCACCACCGCGGCCGCGGCGGTCACAACGACGCAAGCGGCCACGACCGCAGCCGCAACAAGCACGGCACCTGCAGCGACCGCCCTGCCCGCCGTGAAGGTGCAGGGCAGCGGTTCGCAGTCGGTCGCGTCACTGCAGAAGTTCGCGGACGACGTCGCCGGCCGGATCAGCCAGCTGACAACCCAGTGCTGGACCGTTGCTGCTGACCGGATCCTCCAGACGTACACCGAGGACGGTCGGCGCACCTTCCTCAAGGCCGTCGCGGCTGCGCCCAATGCCGGGCAGTACGGACTGGAGTGGTCGTCCGGGGACACGTTCGTCAACGTCTCCTGGGCTGAGCTGGGCTCGTCGTACGCATGTCCCCACGTCACGGGAGGGACGGCCCCGAAGTTCCCGGCGCAGGTTGACGCGGCGTTGGTCGTCTACCGACTGAGCGGCAGGCTCAAGGGCTCGCCGATCAATGCGAAGGACACCGCGAAGAGCTACCCGTTGCTCTGCGACACGTTCGGCGACGGATCGGGCGCGGCTGACGCTGCGGAGTCGAGCCTGACCGCTGCGCAGAAGGCTGCGCTCTCTCAGCTGACCACCAGTTCGGCTGCCACATTCACTGCGACGTCCGAGAGCGCGGGCGTGCTCAAGCTCACAGGACAGGCCAGGCCGGCAGTGAGTGTGTTCCTCGAGGCCGATCTCTGCATCGACCGCATCGACTCCTGAACGGCTAGTCGGACACGGTCCACTACAGCTCCAGGCCTGGGTACAGCGGGTGACCGGCGAGGAGCTCGTCGGCGCGTGACTGGATGCTGTTGGCCACGGACGCGTCGAGGATGTACTTCGCCTTGCCGCGAGCGCCCGACTTCGTGAGAGCCGGGGTGGTCGCCTCGAGCACGTCGGCGATGAGGTTCGCCACGGCCGTGAACTCGTCCGTTCCGAACCCGCGGCTGGTGAGGGCAGGTGTGCCGATGCGGACACCGCTCGTGTACCAGGCGCCGTTCGGGTCCGCCGGTACGGAGTTGCGGTTCGTGACGACCCCAGAGTCGAGCAGAGCGGACTCGGCCTGACGACCGGTGAGCCCGTACGCGCTGACGTCCAGCAGCACGATGTGGTTGTCGGTGCCTCCCGTCACGAGCTTGACGCCCCGCTTGAGCAGCCCTTCCGCGAGCGTCTTCGCGTTGTCGGCCACGGCCTGCGCGTACGTCTGGAACGACTCGGTCCGAGCCTCAGCGAAGGCGACCGCCTTCGCGGCCATGACGTGGCCCAGCGGGCCGCCGAGCACCATGGGGCAGCCCTTGTCGACGGCGTCGGCGTACTCGGCGGTCGCCAGCACGAAGCCACCGCGCGGGCCGCGCAGGGACTTGTGGGTGGTCGAGCCGATGACGTGGCCGTACGGGATCGGGTTCTCCTCGCCGGTGAACACCTTGCCTGCGACCAGACCGGCGAAGTGGGCCATGTCGATGAACAGCGTCGCGCCGACCTCGTCGGCGATCTCGCGCATCTTCGCGAAGTTGACCCGGCGCGGGTAGGCCGAGTAGCCGGCCGCGATGATCAGCGGCTTGAACTCCTTGGCGTCCGCACGCAGCTTGTCGTAGTCGATGAGCTGCGACGTGGGGTCGGTGCCGTAGGAGCGCTGCTGGAACATCTTGCCGGAGATGTTGTGGCGGAAGCCGTGGGTGAGGTGGCCGCCGGCGTCGAGCGCCATGCCCATGACCCGCTGGGTGTTGAACTCCCGGCGCAGGTCCTCCCAGTCGTCCTCGGCGAGGTCGTTGACGGTCTTGGCGCCGAGACGCTCGAGCGTCGGCGACTCGATGCGGTGACTCAAGATCGCCCAGTACGCGACGAGGTTGGCGTCGATGCCGGAGTGGGGCTGTACGTAGGCGTACTCGGCCCCGAACAGCTCACGCGCGTGCTCGGCGGCGATGCTCTCGACGGTGTCGATGTTCTGGCAGCCGGCGTAGAAGCGGTGACCGATCGTGCCCTCGGCGTACTTGTCGGAGAGCCACGTTCCCATGGTCAGCAGCACAGGCAGCGAGGCGTAGTTCTCGCTCGCGATGAGCTTCAGCGAACCTCGCTGGTCGGTCAGCTCCTGCTTCGTCGCTGCGGCGATCCGAGGTTCGACCGACCCGATGACTTCGAGGATCTGGCGGTACGCGCTGCTGGCAGTGGCGTTGACGTCGCTCACGGGCTTCTCCCTGATCGTGGCTGGCGGAGCTCAGCCTATCGGTGCTCTCCGACAGGTTCTGTCGGGTTCCACGTCCCCCGGCGGCGCGACCATCGACCTGGCCTGGACGCTGCCTGCTCAATTCGTCGCCTTCCAACAGACGCAATGGTGGGCCGGTGACGGGCACGGGCACGAACTGATGTTTCCGCTTCGGAACCGCCGGATGAGGGCGCCACGCACGAAGTGGTTTGCCCCCGCGAGATAGCCATTGGGCGCGGCTAGTTCAACCGGGGTTGCTGTCGCTATGAGGGTGGTCACTGGGACGTCCCGGCGATCGACGGGAGTTGTGGTCGTAATGAGGCCGATGATCGGCGCTAGAACGACCACAAGTCGGGTTGATCCGTCATGAGGTGTCGGCATCGCGCTGAGAACGACAACAAACCCGGTTCATCGGTCGGCTCGGCTCGCTGACGCGGGAATCGCCGTCCTCGCTCAGAGTCTCTCAAGACCGCGGATCGGGCGCGCGCAATCCGTAGACTCCGGAACGGACAGGAGTGCGACGTGAACTTCCGGAACGTACAGGCGCCGACGGCAGCGGTGATGGTGCGCCCGCATCGGTTCGCGGTGAACCCCGAGACCCTCGCCGACAACGCGTTTCAGGCCGAGCCCGGCGCGACGCCGACCGAGACCGTGGCGCGGGCGGCGCGGCAGGAGTTCGATGCGATGGTCGCGGCGCTGACGGCTGCGGGCGTACGAATCCACGTCTTCGACGACTTCGGGGAGCTCGACACCCCCGACTCGGTGTTCCCCAACAACTGGTTCTCGACCCATCAGGGCGGACGCATCGCGATCTACCCCATGTACGCCCCGAGCCGGCGCCGGGAGCGCCGCACGGACGTCATCGAGCTGCTCAAGAGCACGTACCGCGTTCAGGAGGTCATCGACTACTCAGGGCTCGAGTACGACAACCTCTTCCTCGAGGGCACGGGCGCGATGGTGTTCGACCACCTGGAGCGGGTCGCGTACGTCGCCAGCTCCCACCGCGCCGATCCCATCATCCTCGAACGCTTCTGCACGGCATTCGGCTACGAGCCGATGGTCTTCCCCACCGCCGACCGGGCGGGCCGGACGATCTACCACACCAACGTGCTGCTCACGATCGCCACCGAGTACGCGCTCGTCTGCCTCGCCGCGATCAGCGACGCAAGCCGCCGGTTGGAGGTCGCCGATCGGCTGGCCGAGAGCGGTCGGCAGGTGCTGGACCTTACCTTCGAGCAGGTCGGGGAGTTCGCGGGCAACGCGATCGAGCTCACCGGTGCGGACGGGCGCCTGCTGGCGCTGTCGGCCCGCGCCGCCGCGGCACTGACCCCCGGGCAGCGCGCCGTGATCGAGCGGTCCGCGGCGCTGTTGCCGCTGCACATCCCGACGATCGAGCTCGCCGGCGGGTCCGTCCGGTGCATGGTCGCCGGGGTCCACCTCACCCCGCGCTGAGCGGTTGCAGAGCCGCATAGGCTCGCGCTCGTGAGCGGGTCGATGGCGGCGACGACGTACGCTTCCGGTGCTCTGGCTCTGCGTCGGCGGCTGCCGACCTGGCTGTTGCTCGCCTGTACGTCCGTGTGGCTCGCGGAGGTGACGGCGACCTCGTCGCGGTTCCCGTTCGTCACGCTGCAGGGGTGGGTCATGCTGGTGCCGCTCTACGGGCTGCACGCGCTCCTCGGTGGCTGGCTCGTGATGCGCGCCCAACGTGTCACCTGGCCGGTCGTGTACTTGCCGGGCGTGCTGTTCGGGCTGTACGAGGCGTACATCACCAAGGTCCTCTGGGATCCCACGTGGTCCAAAGCCGAGTGGCATTGGCAGGCAGGGGGCCTGTACCTCGCGCAGACCGCGATCCTCGTCCTCTTCTGGCACCCGCTCTTCGCGTTCATCCTGCCGCTGACTCTCGTCGAGCGTGGCGCGACCGGCTCGTCCGAGATCCTCGCTGTGCTGCCACGGCCGCTCCGCTGGCTCGCCGGCAACCGCTGGGGGATCGTCGTGCTAGGGCTTCTCGCCGGGACGTACTCGGCCATCGGTGCATCCTGGCCGATCGCGCTCGGATCGGCGGCGACCTCGGCCGGGCTGGTGCTGTTGCTGCGCGAGGGGGTCGTACGGGGAAGGCCAGCGCCGTCGCTACGCGCCGTCCTACCGTCGAACCGCCAGGCCGCGTGGCTGGCCGGGTTGCTCGGGATCGGCTACGTGGTGCTGGGATTCGGCATGCGTCGTGAGTCCCTGCCGCCCGTGTGGCCGGGGCAGGTGACGGTCTGGTTGATGTACGCGGTCGTGGTCGGTCTGTACGTGGTTGCGCTGCGCCGCGCTCGTACCCTCCCGGTCGTGCTTGCTCCTCCTTACGAGCGGCCGGCGCGCCGCCCACTGCTCGTCCTTGGAGTCGCGTTCACGGTTGCTGCGGCCGCCGCCGCACTGACCCGCGTATCGGTGTGGGCCGGCTTCGTCATGCTGGCCGTCGGGACAGCGACGTGCGCCGTGTGGTTCGTCGGGGTCGTGGTCAGGGTCCTGGCCAGACCGGCCACCTGACGCTTCGCTGTTTCAACCGGAGTTGTGGTCGCTATCAGGTGGGTGGCGGGAACCCGAGAACGTTCGACGGGGTTTGTTGTCGTTATGGGCCAGGAATCCGGCCTCATAACGACAACAACTCCCGCTCAACCTCCTGGCGTCCAGGCAAGGAGCCTGAAAGCGACCACAAACCCGGTTGAACCTGCGCCGGGACTCACTCGGCCAGTCGGCTGAGCTCCAGGTCGACGAGGCGGCGCGAGTCGGCGCCCGTCAAGATCCGGACGGCCGTTCGGCCTGCCCAGGCCTCCTCGTTGACGTTCACGCCTTCACCGGGGATCGTCTTGCCGCGCCCGAAGCTCTGGCCGCAGTCGACGCGGACCGCGTACTCGTCCCAGGTGAACGCGTCCGGCGCCAGCAGGTAGCTGATCGCCGTCGAGTCGTGGACGTAGATGCCGTCGAGGGCGTCGTACTTGGCATGGAAGGCGACATAGAACGGCAGGATCCGGGCGAG
>JADGPB010000416.1 GCA_017882655.1 Propionibacteriales bacterium | reverse complement strand
GATGATGCGCAGGGGTTCTGTGGTCGCATCCGGGTCGAGCGGCGTCGCGAGGTCGCAGCCAAGGTCGAAGAGCTCGTTCTGGATGATGCGCAGCGCGTCCAGCATCGAGCGCGTCAGGTCGCCCGCCGCCACGGCGACACCGATGGCAGAGTTCAGCTCGTCCACCGTTCCGTACGCCTCGACGCGGGAATCCGTCTTCGCCACGAGCGTGTTGTCGACCAGCCGCGTGCTGCCGCCATCGCCGGTACGGGTGTAGATGCGGGTGAGATGGACCATGTCATTGACCCTAGCGCGGACGGCACGTCGGCTCCGTCCCCGCGCACCTCCTGTGGGAGGCTGACCCGCGTGATCCGCAAAGCTCTCGTGATTCTTGTCGGTGCGGCCGTGCTGTCGGCGTGTGCGTCGACGACCACCGCCGCTGGTACGTCCTCGACGCGTACGACGTCCAAGGTGAGCCTCGCCGCGGCCTCTCCAGGTGCGGTGAACTGCACCTACGTCACGGCCTCCACCCCGGCCAAGCCCGTCGACCCGCCGAACGGCAGCAACGTACCGGCGACCGGAACGGTCGCGGCGGTGATGCAGACCAACGAGGGCCCGATCACGATCACCATGGACCGCTCGAAGACCCCGTGCACGATCAACTCGTTCCTGTCGTTGGCTGTGCAGAAGTACTTCGACGCGACGTCGTGCCATCGACTCGTCACCAGCGGGATGTACCTGCTGCAGTGCGGTGACCCGATGGGCACCGGTTCAGGCGGCCCCGGGTACACGTTCCGCGACGAGACGTACTCGACCGACACGTTCCCAGCCGGGACCGTCGCCATGGCCAACGCCGGTACGAACACCAACGGGTCGCAGTTCTTCCTCGTGTACGCCGTCACCGGCCTGCCGCCGAAGTACACGGTCTTCGGCCACATGGATGCGGCGGGTCTCGCGGTCGTCGCGAAGATCGCCGCGGATGGGCAGGACGGCTCGAACTCGGCCGGGGACGGGAAGCCGAAGAACCCCGCCAAGATCGTGTCGGTGACCGTCGGCTGAGCCTCAGCCGGTCGCTGCGACCCACTGACGGATGCTCTCCGCGACCACCGCCGGCTGGTCGGCGTGCACCCAGTGCCCTGCGTCCTTGACGACCACGAGCCGGACCCGCGGGAACAATGCGCGCATGGCCGGCAGCTGGTCGCGGCTCACGTAGTCGGAGCGGTCACCGCCCAGCCAGAGGACGGGCCCGTCGTACGTACCGTTGACCGTAGGCCAACCGCCGATGCCACGAAGCCCGCGTCGCAGGCCCTCAAGGTTCGGCTGCCACGCCCATCCGGTCGAGGTGCGCTGCAGCCCTTGAAGCAGGAAGCCGCGCACCACCGGGTCGGGAGCCGCGGAGACGAGCTGGGCGTCCGCGTCGGCCCGCGTCGCGATCCGCGACAGGTCCATCGCCAGCATCGCGTCGAGATACCGGACGAACTCTCCTGCGTTGCGTTCGGCGGGGGAGATGTCGACCACGGCGAGCCGGCCGACCAGGTCGGGCTGGGCGAGGGCGACGAGCATGGCCACCTTGCCACCCATGGAGTGGCCCACGAGCGTCACGGGCGTCGGCGCCGCGACCTCGTGCAGCAGGTCGACGACCGCCTCGGCCATGCTCTCGTACGACACATCCTCCGACCATGGCGAGCGTCCGTGATCAGGGAGATCGACGAGCAGGCCCGCCGCGGGGAGCAGCGCCTTGGCGATCGTCGACCAGTTCTTCCCCTGGCCGAGCAGACCGTGCAGGAAGACGTACGAGATGGGCTCCTCGCCGACCCTCGTGACCGCAAGGCTCATCGGCGGCGCTCCCAGCAGGACGTGTGCCAGTGCCGGCGATCGTCCACAGCACGCTCGAGTCCGAGCCCCGGGGCGCTGGGCCAGGCAACCACGTGCGGGGTTCCGGGAGCCACGAGATGGTCGCAGCCGGGGCAGCGGTACGGCTTGGTAGCGGCGGCGCCCGGGACGCTCCGTACGATCCAGCGCCCGTCGCTCTTCTCGACGCTCGTCGCGTGGCCGGCCCCGAGCGGTCGGGGAGCGCGCAGATGCTTGCTCGGACGACGGGCCATGACCGTGACGATACCGCGCAGCCGCGCCACCTTCGAGCCGCCCCAAGCGGCATGAGCGAGTATGACTCGGGCCGCCCGACACGTCCTGAACCTCAGCGCGGCAGGCACCCGGATGTATTGGCTTCCCGTCAGTGGTTGAGGCCCCTCACGGTTGGCGCGTTGTTTAGGAGCGCGCCCGGGCTGTCAGTGAGGGCACTGTGCGTGAGAACTCAGCACCAGGACCTGTTGGTGTCGGCGAACGCCACGTCCCAGGCGGTCGGCGGTCCTTACAGCGGTGGGAGGGTGGTCAGCGTCAGCTGCCGGCGGTGGTGCTGATAGTGCATCGGAGCCCAGGTCATGAGTTCGGCTCGGTCCATCCAGGTGCAGAAGTAGGGGTCCCAAGACGGTGGAACGGTCATGCCCCGGTGGAGGTCAACCGGACTGGCATGGTCATAGAAGCGAATGATCTTCGCGGTCACAGCCTCCATCTGACGCCCCATGCGGGCCACGGTGAAGAGTCGCCCACCCACCACACCTCCCAGCCAGTTGAGCCGGTGGTACAGCGGGGTGACCGCTGCCATCCCCGCCGCCCACGCACGCGACGCGCCTGGGGGCAGGCGTGAGAAGGCTCCCATCACGACGATCACCATGCGGGTGACCCGTTGTCCAAGCAGCATGTGGAACAGCAATTGCCTGTTGGTCCACGCGGTCCCGTTCGTGGGGAGATCCAGCTCCTCGGGGCGGGCCGCCTTCAGGATGGCCCAGTAGTCACGCGTGATCCACTCAACGTCAGCCCGCACCGGATCCGACGAAGCAGCCATCACTCAGATGTACGCCACACCAGCCCTCCGGGCAAGCCCCGCCATGACCATGCCGCTGCCCCGTCATTTGTCGCGCCAGGGCCGCGCGCCACCTCCTCACGGCAGACCATCGACTCCCGCTCGGCGCGG
>JADGPB010000415.1 GCA_017882655.1 Propionibacteriales bacterium | reverse complement strand
CTGCATGCCCTCGGTGAACTCGAGCTCGGTGCCGAACGTGTTCGACTCGTCGACGGTGATGACGCCGTCCTTGCCGACCTTGTCGAACGCCTCGGCGATGAGCGCACCGATCTGCTCGTCACGAGCGGAGATCGTGGCGACCGATGCCATGTCGGAGGTCGAGTCAATCGCGCGAGCCTGCAACCGAAGCTCGGCGGAGAGGGCCTCGACAGCCTTCTCGATGCCCTTCTTCAGGCCGACAGGGTTGCCACCGGAAGCCACTGCACGCAAGCCCTCGTGAACGAGTGCCTGCGCCAGCACCGTGGCCGTCGTCGTACCGTCACCGGCAACGTCGTTGGTCTTGGTGGCGACTTCCTTGGCGAGCTGTGCGCCCAGGTTCTCGTACGGATCGCTGAGCTCGATCTCCTTCGCGACGGTCACGCCGTCGTTGGTGATGGTCGGAGCGCCCCACTTCTTGTCAAGGACGACGTAGCGTCCCTTGGGGCCCAGCGTCACCTTCACGGTGTTCGCGAGGATGTCGACACCACGCTCCAAAGAGCGCCGAGCCTGCTCGTCGAACTGAAGGATCTTTGGCATGTGTGTCCCTTACTTGGTGACGACCGCGAGGATGTCGCGGGCATTGAGGAGCAGGTACTCAAAGCCGTCGTACTTAACCTCGGTGCCGCCGTACTTGGAGAAGATGACGATGTCGCCCTCGGCGAGATCCAACGGGATCCGCTTGCCGTTGTCGTCGGTGCGACCGGGGCCGGTCGCGATGACCTTGCCCTCCTGCGGCTTTTCCTTGGCGGTGTCCGGGATGACAAGGCCGGAAGCAGTCGTCTGCTCGGCCTCCAGCGGCAATACGAGGACGCGGTCCTCGAGCGGCTTGATCGTGGCTGCCACGTCAAGACCCCTTTCACTGTTGGTGGTGGCCGGTCGGCCACTAGGTACAAGGTGTCGGGACGTCGTCGCGGTGCCGCCCCGAACGCTGGCACACTCAATGGTTGAGTGCTAACTCCAGAATCTATACCCCGGTTAGCACTCGATCAAGCCGAGTGCTAGGGCGCGGTGTCTGATCCGGGCACGACGCGCAGATCCGGTGCGCGCGGCCCTCGTCCGTGCCAGGCTGGGAATGACGAAGGAGACGTACATGCCCACTTCCTGGTCGCGAGACATGATCTGGTGGCACGTCTACCCGCTCGGCTTCACAGGCGCCGAGCGGTCACTCGCGGACGCCGGGCCGGACCCTGTCCCTCGTCTGGCGCAGCTCGAGAACTGGCTCGACTACGCCGTGGCGCTGGGAGCCAACGGGCTCCTGCTAGGGCCGATCTTCCGGTCGGCGACCCACGGCTACGACACGCTGGACCACTTCAAGATCGATCCCAGGCTGGGTACGGCGGACACCTTCACCCATCTCGTCGCCGCCTGCCGCAGCAAAGGCATCCGGGTCGCTCTCGACGGCGTGTTCAACCACGTCTCGCGCGACAGCGAGATCGTGCGCCGTGCACTTGCCGGCGGCCCCGACTCCGACGACGGCCGCTGGATCGTCTGGGTCGACGGCTACCCCCGCTACTTCGAGGGGCACGAAGCGCTCGTCGAGCTGAACCTGGCCGAGCCCGCAGTCATCTCCTACGTGGTCTCGGTCGTGACCCACTGGACAGAGTCGGGCGCGGACGGCTGGCGGTTCGACGCTGCCTACGCCCCCGGCGCGGACACCTGGCGCCCGATCACCGACGCGGTCCGCTTCCTGCATTCCGAGGTCTGGATGCTGGGCGAGGTCATCCACGGCGACTACGCGGAGTTCGTCGAGAAGTCGGGCATGGACACCGTGACCCAGTACGAGCTGTGGAAAGCCGTCTGGAGCTCGATCGCGACGAAGAACTTCTGGGAGCTCGCGCACGCGCTGGGCCGCCACAAGGTGATGCTGGAGGACTTCGTCCCGTACACGTTCGTCGGCAACCACGACACGACCCGCATCGCGAGTCAGATCGAGGATCACCGCGATCTGGAGCATGCGGTGGCGCTGCTCGCGCTGCTGCCGGGCATCCCGGCGGTCTACTCCGGCGACGAGCAGGGCTTCACGGGCGTGAAGACCGAGTCGTTCTACGGAGACGATGCAGTACGTCCGCAGTTCCCGGCCCATCCGTACGATCTGGTGCCGTTCGGCAGGGGCCTGTTCGACCTGCACCAGCGGCTGCTCGGCCTCCGTCGGCGCCACCGGTGGCTATGGACGGCGACCGCGACCACCCGCGACCTCACCAACCACTTCGTCGTCATCGAGCTGACGGGCCAGGACGGCGAGCGCCTCGACCTCGCGCTGAACGTGGCCGACGAGCCGTACCCGATGCCGCCCGGAACCCTGCTGGAAGCGTCGGACCACACCGCCACGGAGGTCCCCCCGCACGGTTGGGTGGTCGTCGAGCCTTAGGCCCGCCGGACCACTAGTGCGACGGCTCCGTCGAGGGTCGGAGTCAGCACGAGGGTCGCGGAGGCGGGACCCTTCGGTGCGAGCCGACGGCGAAGCGCGGCAGGGTCGATGTCGAGGCCGCGCTTCTTGATCTCCAGGGTGCCGACGCGGTTCGCCTTGACCCAAGCCCGGAGGTCACGTTCGCGGTACGGGAGGCGGTCGAGCACCTCGAAGGCGGTCGCGTACGGGGTCGGCTGGTGCGTCTCGGTGGTGAGGTAGGCAACGCCCGCCGCGACCCCGGTCGCCCCTAGCTCGCGGCCCAGCGCGGGGATCGCTCCGGCACGACTCACGGCTGGGTCCGGTTCGTACAGCCAGCTTCCGATGGGACCCAACGGCAGGTGGCCGTCCTCCGCCTCGAGGCTCAGCCGCTGCGGCAGCAGGAGCGCGCTGCGCCGACCGGGCGCCACGCCACGACCCGCCCACACAGCCGCCTCGACGAGGTCGCCCTGATCCGACACCCACACGGTCTCGGCGTGGTCGGGCAGGAGCCGGTACGGGATGCCGGGGCCGAGCTTCACGCACGCCACGCGGGTGCCGTCGAGGACGCTGGTCACCACGTCCCACGAGGGGCT
>JADGPB010000414.1 GCA_017882655.1 Propionibacteriales bacterium | reverse complement strand
CGGTTGCGTTCGCGGGCGGCGTCGGCGAGGGGTACGGGCGGTACGTCGGGGTAGACGCGTTCCGCGAGGTCCCACCAGGGCATCGCGCCTTCTCGGCGCGACAACGCCACCTCGCCCCGCGCGACCAGCGCGTTCAGCATCTTCTGCACGTTCTTGTCGTGGGTCCATCCCGTGGATCGCCACGGCACGGCGCACGTGTCGGGCAGTCCTGTGGTCGGCAGCGGCCCGTCGCTGCGCAGCCGGTCGAGGATGTCCTCGGCGCAGGCGGCATTCGCTGCGGCCCAGTCGGCTACGCGCTTTTCCCAGGTGCCAGGCGTCGGCCAAGCCGCCATCTCCGCACGGTACAGCGCGATGTCGCTCGCGGGCCTGATCACCATGTGAAGCTCGATCAGCTCCTGGGTGTCGAGCAGGTGCTGCAGGTCGCCGCGGTCGTACGACTCCCCCAGCCGGCTCCACAGGATCACGTCCTGGCTAGGGGCGACGGCCCGCGTGAGGTCGTACTGGAGGAAGGCCAGTCCCTGCACGACCTCGAGGACCGAGTCAGGTCGACGCGCGTCCAGCAGCTGAGCGCGCACGGCGATCCGCCGCGCCTGCTCACGGGTGAGGGACTCCACGACCATGCACGCTACGCGACACGTACGGCCCGCTGCGATACCCCGAGAAGAGGACGAGCCGACGTGAGACGGCGGCGGCTCACCCGTCCAGGACCGCCACCATGGTCTTCGCACGACTCAGGAGAGGACCTCGATGACGAAGTTTCCCAAGGTGTACGACAGCCCGATCGAGCTGGTCGGCCGCACGCCGCTGCTTCGCCTCGGCAGGCTCTTCCC
The DNA here is from genome assembly GCA_017882655.1 of Propionibacteriales bacterium. Lineage (GTDB taxonomy): Bacteria > Actinomycetota > Actinomycetes > Propionibacteriales > Propionibacteriaceae > Fen-668. The sequence continues at coordinate 2,194 of JADGPB010000414.1, read as the reverse complement.
CGACGCGACGGTGCTCGGCAAGCTGGAGTTCTTCAACCCCGCGGGCAGCGTCAAGGACCGTACCGCGCTGTCGATCGTGCGCGCCGCCGAGGCCGACGGACGCCTGAAGCCTGGCGGCACCATCCTCGAGGCGACGAGCGGAAACACCGGAATCGCGCTGGCGTGGATCGGGGCTTCTCTCGGCTACAAGGTCATCATCTGCATGCCTGACGACGTCTCCCACGAGCGCCGCGCCCTGCTGCGTGCGCTCGGCGTCGAGCTCGTCCTCACGCCCGGCAAGGACGCCATGGCCGGCGCCAACCAGGAGGCGGGCCGGATCCTCGAGCGCACGCCCGGCGCGTTCCTGTCGGGCCAGGGCGGCAACCCGGCCAACCCGCACGTGCACTTCACGACCACCGGCCCGGAGATCTGGGAGGACACCGGCGGCCAGGTCGACGTGCTCGTCTCCACGGTCGGCACGGGCGGCACGATCACGGGCGTCGGCTCGTACCTGCGTTCGAAGAACCCGAATGTGCGGATCTATGCCGTCGAACCTGCTGAGGCGCCAGTGCTGAGCGGCGGGGTCTTCAGCCCGCACAAGATCCAGGGGATCATCGGCGGCAACGGATTCCCGCCGGTGCTGGACACGGCTCTGTACGACGAGGTCATCTCCATCCCCAGCGACGTGGCCATCGCGACGTCCCGGGAGCTCATTCGCGTAGAGGGCCTCTTCGCCGGTGTGTCAGCAGGCGCAAACATCGCTGCGACGCGCATCGTCGCCGCCCTCCCCGAGCATCAGGGGCAGACGATCGTCACGTTCCTCTGCGACACCGGCGAGCGGTACGTGTCGAGTGAGCTGTTCGACCACGTACGCGAAACGCCCTAGCGGCGAGGCCAGTTCGGCGCCCACGACGAGCGCGACCGCCCCTGTCGGATGGCGACGATGATCACCATCGCCACCACGCCCACGAACACGACAAGCGCGCCGAGGATGGTGACCCAGTCCATTTCCACCGTCTGGTAGGTCACCCGCTGGTACGTGGTGTCGTCCGAGGCGCGCCCGAACTGGTAGTCAGCGGTCACCGAGCCGGGCTGCAGGATCTGCGTGAAGGCAGTCAGGTACACGTCCTGCCCGTCGAGGGGCGCAAGGCCGAGATCGGCGGCCGGCACGCGGCCCGCGAACATGGGCTCGACGTACGAGGGGCTGGCCTCACGGGTGATCTCCATGCGGTGCGCGGCCGCGACGTACAGGGTGACGGCCTGCACGTCCTTGGCGAAGTTGCTGAGCTTGATCGGGTACACCGGCGCGCTCGTCGTGAACGTCATCCGGAGCGGATCGAGGCTTCCGGCCAGCTGGCCGCCCGGGCTGGTGAGCTTCACGGCGTCGATCGACCAGCCGTCGGCGAGGTACTGAGCGAACGTGGCCGTCAGTGCCGGCTTCGTCGGATAGCCGTGGTCGGCGAGCCAGCTGTTGACCGCCTCCGGGTCGGTGCCCGACAACGTCGACACCGTGAACGGGCCGACCTCGGACGTCGTCACCGACAACCCTCCTGGAGCCTTGGCTCCGGATACAGCACTGTTGCCGGCGAGACCGAAGCTGGGCCAGAACGTGTACTGCTTCTCCACCCGCGGCGCCGTCGCAGTGATCAGCTTGCCGAAGACCGTACGGTCGCCGAGGCTCACGACGGTCCCTTGCGGTACGGGCATGATCCAGGCCGCGTCCGCGGCTTCACCCTTGAGCAGCAGCACCATGTCGATGGTCTCGCGCGTCCCGTCCCAGGTGATCAGCGCGGTCTCGGCGTTGACGGCAGCGGTCGAGTTGGAGATCACAGCACCACATGCGCACGCGGCCGCCGGTCGCGGAGCCAGCACCATCGCGGCAGCCACGAGCAGCGAGCAGACAGCGATTCGTACGACCCTCATGGACGCACCGTACGGTCCCCAGCGATCCCGGCGCGGCCAACTCGCAACATCGGTTCCTTCACGAAATGGGGACGCCTCCCACACCGAAAGGGTTGACCGTGCGCGTCCCTTCTTTTCGATCGACGCGAACCTGTAACAGAACGGATGGCATTATGTGCCGCATTCATACCGAGAAAGGACGCTCATGAAGCGACTCCTGGCCCTTTCGGCAGCCGCCTCTGCGCTGGCCCTGACGCTGACGGGCTGCGCCAACTACTCCAGCTCCACTCCGGCCGCCAGCGGCTCCGCCAGC
>JADGPB010000413.1 GCA_017882655.1 Propionibacteriales bacterium | reverse complement strand
ATCCCCTGGACCTCGATGAGCCTCGCGCTCGCGGTCGACGACGAGCCGCTGGTCGCGGTCGTCACGCAGCCGTGGTCGGGGAACGTGCTGCTGGCGGCGTCGGGGTATGGCACGACGCGCAACGGCGTGCCTGTGCGGCTCGACGGGTCCACGCACCTGCGGGTCGTACTGACGGAGCTCATGGCGCATGAGCCGTGGCCTGGCCAGGTGGCCATGCTCGAGCGCGCCTCCGAACGCCACGTGACGACCCGGATCATGGGGTCCGGCACGCTGACGCTGGCCGGCATCGCCGCCGGTGCGGGCCAGGCCGCGGTCATCGACCGGTTCTCCCCCGTCGACCACCTCGCGGCACTGCTGCTCGTGCGAGAGGCGGGTGGTGTGGTCTGGGACGACACGGGGCGTCCCGTCGCGTTCCCGTCACCCGGTACCCCGATCCTCGCCGCCCACCCTGGGGTCGCCGACGAAGCGTACGCCCTCTGGCAGGGGACTTCGTAGGGCTGCTGCTCGGTCTCGCGGATCGTCAGGGAACAAGGGAATCGGCGCCCTACGACGTAGGATGCTCGGTGAAGTGCTCCGGGGTCGGTGAAAATCCGAACCGGCGGTGATAGTCCGCGACCCGAGCGCCCCAGCCACCCGGCTGACGGTGCTCGGCTGAGCCGGTGGAATTCCGGGACCGACGGTTAAAGTCCGGATGGGAGGTAGCACGAGGCGTACGGCTGTGCCGTGCGCCCGACGCTCGTCGTCGTCCCCGGGTCGCTGGTGACCGGAGAGGGACGCGTGAGGCGCAAAGGGACGATCGTCCAGCCGCAGGTACGCCATGTGGCGGCGCCTCTGCTGCTCGGCCTGGTCCTGCTCGGCGCCTGGCTGCTTCTCTCCAGTGGCCTCCCCTCGTACGTGCTCCCGACACCGGGCGCCGTCATCGTCAAGCTCTGGACCGGGATCACGTCCCGTTCGCTGCTGGCCCCGCTCGGCTCGACCCTCGTCGAGGCGGCTGCCGGCTGCCTGGGCGGCGCCGTGGTGGCGATCCCGCTCGCGATCCTGTTCCACCGCTCGCGCTGGGCGGACGCCGCGACCCGTCCGTTCCTCGGCGCCACCCAGGCGATCCCGGCCATCGCGCTGGCTCCGCTGCTCGTGCTGTGGGTGGGGTACGGACTCGTGCCGATCGCGTTGCTGTGCGCACTGATCGTGTTCTTCCCGATTCTCGTGGCGGCCGCGTCGGGCCTTCGTCACCTCGACCACGAGGTCGTCGATGCCGCCCGCATTGACGGCGCGTCGTCGATGCAGAGCCTCGTCCACATCGAGCTACCGCTCGCCATGCCCTGGATCTACGCCGGGCTCCGCAACGGCTTCACCCTCTCGGTGACCGGCGCTGTCGTCGGCGAGATGGTGATGGGCGGTACGGGGTTGGGCACCGTCCTCGTCGTACAGCGCGACCAGCTCGACACCGCAGGCATGGTCGCCACGATCGTGCTGCTGGCGGCTGTCGCCTCCGCCGCCTACCTGACCCTCGTCGCCCTCGAGCGGCGTTCCGGCACCGTCTCGTCCCTCGTCCACGAGTCCTGAGGAGGACCACTGTGCGTACCCGTCTTGCTGCCCTCGCCGTCATCCTGCTGACGCTGGTCGGCTGCACGCCCGCCGCGACCTCGTCCTCAGCCTCCAGCTCGGCGAGTGGTGAGGCGGCGGTGATCGGCCTGACCTACATCCCGAACGTCCAGTTCAGCCCGTTCTACGTGGCGGTGCAGCAGAAGCTGTACTCGACGCCCGTCACGCTGCGTCACCACGGCACCTCCGAAGGCCTGTTCACGGCGATCACCACCGGCACCGAGCAGTTCGTCGTCGCGGGCGGCGACGAGCTGCTCCAGGCGCGTGAGCAAGGTACGGATCTGGTCGCCGTGGCCTCGTACTACCGCCAGTACCCGGTACGGATCATCGTGCCCGGCGACTCCACGATCGCCTCGATCGCCGACCTCAAGGGCCACACGATCGGCATCCCCGGCAAGTACGGGGAGTCGTGGTTCGGCCTGCTCATGGCGCTCAAGGGCGCGGGACTGAGCGCGGGCGACGTGACTGTCCAGGAGATCGGCTACACCCAGCAGGCCGCGCTGGCGACCAAGAAGGTCGATGCGATCGTCGGCTTCGTGAACTCGGAGCCCCTCCAGCTCGCGGCGGCCGGCATCTCCGCGAAGGTCATCGCCCTTGGCAACGTCCCCCTGGTGAGCATCGCCCTGGTGACGACATCCGCCTACGCGACTGCCCACCCTGACGTCGTGCGCGCGGTCGTGAAGGGCACCGTCGCGGGCATGCAGTCCGTGGTCGCCAACCAGGACGCCGCGTTCCAGGCGAGTACGGCGTACGTGCCGGGGCTCAGCGACACCGCCACCGCCAAGGGCGCCAAGGCCGTGCTGGCGGCGACCGCTCCGCTGTTCCAGAACGGCGACGGCACGGTGACCGGCACGCTGGATGCCACCGCGTGGGATGCCATGTCGTCCGCGATGGTCGGCGCCGGTCTCCTGAAGGCCGCGCAGACCTCGTCCAGCGCCATGACGAACGCGTACGTATAGGCACCGCGCCCACCACAACCCTGCACGACCGTCTCCTCGCCGTTGGTCGTACCGGTTCGAGGTTGACCTGGGCGGACTAGGACCTTCTGAACGTCACGGTGATCGCCTGGCCGGTGAGCAGGAGCGTGTCGCCGTCCACCTGGATCTGCGGTCGTGCGTTGAGCAACGCGTAGAAGCGAGCCTCCTGCTCCATCAGACCGGGATCCATGCACGCCATGGCTGAGCTGGCCGTCTCGCCCATGATGAGCGTGCCGTTGCTGACGCGGGCCGACCGGCTGCCGTAGCCGTTGCACCCGGAAGACCCTGTGACGCTGCTCCCGTCGAAGGTGATCGTGATCGTCGACCCTGTGACGAGCGCCTGCGGCGCCGACGACACGGCAGTCCACGTGCCGCGAACGGCGCTCCCTGTCGTGGCGCAGCCCGCGGACATGAGGCACATCACCGCCACGAGCACCACGGCGATCCTCTGC